>NZ_CAWMYC010000029.1:0-15627 GCF_963872035.1 Scytonema sp. HK-05 | reverse complement strand
TGTGAGCATACACGTAATTGGGAGCAAGTGTCAGAGCAGTATCGTAGGATGCAATCGCTTGCTCGTACCTAGTGAGTGCTTGTGTGTGCTGCGATAAGCTCGACTGTAGGGATGCCAAACTTTGTAGCGCATTCCCCTTGTTGTTGTGAGTTACAGTATCATCGGGAGTCAGGCGCAGTTGTAGATCGTAAGCAGCGATCGCTTCCAAATATTCCTGTTCTGCTTCCTGATATAGAGACAATGTGACAAAGTAATCACCTTCAGCACCTGAAACTCTTCCGACCTGAAAATTGCTTTGAATTATTAACTCGTTTCTAACTTCTAATAAACTGCGGCATTGCTCATAGCGACTCTGCTCTAAAGCTTCCTCAAACTTTTCTACCCACTCATCCACACCCCGTTGCCAATCTAAGCGATTAGCATGATAAATCGCTTCTGCCACTTCTCCAAGCTGGCGGTAGTACGTTTCTAACTCTGTATGTGCCTGCTGATGAATTGTTTTTATTTCTTCCTGATTTGATTCGTAATCTAAGCGTCGAACCAAATCATGGATGCGATACCAATTCTCACCCCGTTGCTGCGCCTCCCATACAAAGGAGAACTCTGTAAGAATATCGAAAGCGGGCTTGACAGTGTCAAAGCGTAATTTCTCACCCAAGTATTCATAAATTGAAAAATTGAATGCCCGACAAGCACTCAAGGCGTGAACGGCATAAGCAATTTTTCGATCTCCGTAACTGAGCAAGCGGTTAATGAGTTGAGACGCTTTCTCCTCAAAGCTGGTTGTTAAATCAAACGTAGGAAGCACTTGAGATGGTGCAGAAAGCAGAACGACATCGGCACACAAACCCAGTAAAAAGGGATGTACCTGACCTGAAGCATCCAGCGAGTAGTTAATAATACTTTGTTTTTGAGTTGCATCCTCAATTTCTGCTAATTCTAAATACTTATTAGCGTCAGTCGGTGAAAGATGATAAACAGAGTGAGCATCAAGGCAATCTTGAGGAATGGGAAATTTATGAGATTTATCCCATTTCGGTAATTCTCTTCCGGCAACGACTGTTACTATGCCAGATGAGAGTTCCAACTCTGTAAGAAAATGGCGTAACCATTCATCTTCAGCAAAATAGCGCTCACCTTGAAGAACACCTCGTTCCTCTACACCCCAAAATGCCTCATGAGTATCAAAAACCAGGACTATTCTTTCTGGTGCATTTGGTTGGGATACCGCCGCATTTAAATCTTGTGCCAGCAGTTGTGGCAATTCAAAAATTAACTCCCTGTCTACATCCATCTCTTGAATCGCTTGGACATCTTCCTGCTTCAGTCCTCGCTGTTGTAAGAACAAGAGAAATTTTTCACCCAAATGTTTAGAAAAAAGACCTAAGACTGCTTTACCAATAGCACCCCAAGAGGTGTCACTCAAAGCATTAGCAATTTCAACTAAAAAGTCGATTTCTTCTTGAGGAAACAGTTCTTTGAGCTTTTCTGCTGAAAGCTTACCTTTTTGTTTCAAATACCAAACACAAGCAAAGTCATATAAGGGAAAGCGCAAACAGTCACCCAATTCTTGAGCTTTAGAGGAGATATTACGGCGCAGCATCAGTAACCCATAAAAGGGGTCTTGGGGTTGCTCCTCACCAGGTAGTCTTAACCCAAAGTCGTGTAATACCGCTGGCACTTTAATAAAGTCCCAATGGTCAGCTTTTTGAGTAATGTATTCTGCTACCTCAACATCAGTTTTGGGTTTGAGTTCTTCCTGCCAAATATCCGACCGGAAACGCTTGCAACATTTTGTTAATAAAAATTTCAATAAAAGTGATTTTCCATTTCCACCATCACCGTGAAAAAACAAGATTTTTTCTGGAGATGGGTCATCATTGATATATGCCGCAAAGATGCGGACTAATCCTTCACGGTTGGTAAATAATTCTAATGCGCGGTTCCCTTCAGTGATAGAGCGTTTTCGGTTATTTATACTCATGCCAGCAGTGGTTTCTGAAACAATCTTGCTGCAGTTAAGAGAATTCTCCTATATATTCCTATAAGCGAAACTCTAGTTAACATATGCAGACGAATAAAAGCTTTGCCGTAGGGAATGGTTCACACTAAACATTATTACTCAGTGACTTTGAGAACCCTCTTATTTGCAGTTTAAAGTGTTTCTGTTTGCAGTTCTGTAGAGAGCATCCCAAGAATCGCGCCTTCAGCAACCCGTCCATCGCCTGAAATTCCGGTAACATCAACATTCAATTGAGTTTGCGTTTCCGCACAAATTTCTAAGAGTGTAGGAGCAATTAGTGTCTCTCGTTTTGCTGTTTCGTTTATTGGGTTAACATAGGTTAAATTTTTTTATAAATAGTGGCTTAAAAAATCTAGACATTTAACAGTTACCAGTTATCAGTTATCAGTTATCAGTTTCATCCTCCGGGGGAAACACCACACCAATTGGACCGAAAGCGTTGGTGGCGGGTTTAAATCCCCCACCATAGCAGGCGTCACTGTTCACTGTTCACTGTTCACTGTTCACTGTTTTAAGACTTCCCTGATACCTTGGGAAATCTAATCGCTTACGCTCATAAGTACAATCAAATTCTGCGGTCTGCTGGCGCATAAGGTAATTCAAAATATTTGCTAAACGTATAGTTAGTACCAGGTTGGAGAATAGGTGGACGGTTCATAAATTTTAAACATAATTAAACATAAATTGTATCTGGTACAATAATCATGTTTTCTAGAAAATCAATGCAGTGACCTGATCTGAAATCGAGTGTGGGATGTAGGTCAGTTTTCTGGAATTTCAATTATCTCCTAGCCTCCACACCTTGTCCTTTGACCGAAAGACTTAAGTGATACTTTACCAATAGCTATTGTCATTTCCTATTTCTTCTGAAACGGAAGTGCCTAGACGTCCAGGAAGCAGTTTGCCGGAAGGGAGTCGCTTTTCATTAGAAATTGCTTTGAGCTTTGATGTAAATAACTCTGATCCTGCGCTTGTTTCCGGGGTAAACTGCCCAATGGGTGGATTGTTGGTAGCGACTGGGAGAAGGTCATCGTTTTCTTGGTTTGCAGGTGGGATGTGGGGTGTCGGGTGTGAGGGAGATGGGGGAGATGGGGGAGATGGGGGAGATGGGGGAGATGGGAGAGATGGGGGAGATGAGGAAGAGACTCTAATGCTTGAATTAGATCCTTCGCTTCGCTCAGGACGCTTCGCGATTTTGGATTTTGAATTGATTTGTCCTCCTTGTCCCCGTGTCTCCATAGGATCTGGGGGGAGTGCGGGAACTGAGGTAAGGTTCTGTGGAAATTTGCTGCAAATCAGGCGTTCAAATTCCATGTTGAAATGAAAAATCGCCTGTCCCCGCCGCTGCCAACATGTTAGAATTTGTTGCACCGAAATCGCTTTGTAGCGACCTTGATACAGTGCCTCAATCACTGCCAAGTGTAGCCAATTTCCTGGATATTGCTTTTGCCAAAGGTCAACTAGCTCACTGGCGCTATAGCCACTGAGGTCGAAACTATAGTGAATTAGTAGGGTTATTGCCAAGTCGGCAGAGGTGTCCAAGGCTGGTGTGAATGTCTGGCTCTCAGCTTCTGGCAATAGGCGTAAATCCTGC
This sequence comes from Scytonema sp. HK-05, assembly GCF_963872035.1. Classification (NCBI taxonomy): domain Bacteria; kingdom Bacillati; phylum Cyanobacteriota; class Cyanophyceae; order Nostocales; family Scytonemataceae; genus Scytonema; species Scytonema sp. HK-05. Next base: position 12,010 of record NZ_CAWMYC010000029.1, on the reverse strand, counting down.
TCCCATCCCATACAGCCTATCGTGTTTTTAGCTACAGTTTTGTTTGCCAAGTGTTTCTAAGTATATAAGCGAAGTGCCTTTCATTTTACTTTTCACGCAGTAGAAGAGGAAACGATATAGGGCGAATTCATATTGGGCGCAAGCGCGGAATCTGTCTGGGAGATTCGCCCGATCGCCACTAATGCTTGATAAACCATAGCAGCTGCTTCTCCTTGTGTCGCCTGTCGATTGGGCTGGAGTTGTTTAGGATCTGGATAATTCACGATAATTTTGTTTTGGGTGGCGGTGGCGACTACGGTGCGGGCATACTCGGGGATCGTGTTGCGATCGCTGTAGCTCACTAAAGTATTATTATCAGCTGGTTTGAGCGCCAGTCCATTCACCAGAGAGACGATGATCTGTAATCGCAGGACATTTTGCCCAGGGCGGAAGGTGCGATCGCTAAATCCCCCAACAAACCCACCCCGCGCCGCGATTTGAATCGCATCATAAGCCCAAAAATCCTTTGGTACGTCCGTAAAATCAGGTGCGGGGTATTTGGGAATCGGGTTAAAGCAAGCTGCAACCAAAGCCGCGTATTGGGCGCGAGTTATCGGTTTGTCTGGCTCAAAAGTATCATCAGCAAAACCGTGAGTTAAACCCATGCTGATTAATGCCTGGATAAATGGTTCTGCCCAGTGTTCTGCAAAAGTGCTATCAGAAATCGTATTCACTGCTACTGATTGTACAGTATCCTTTGTTGCAGTAAACAATTTTACTAACCCCTTTATTTGGGCAGAATTCAACTGATTCCCTACGCAAATCAACTCAATAGAAGTCCTATTTTGAACATCAAACTGCCCGTTATTCTGAAAAATGTTACCAGCAGGATCTTGAGTGCTGCCGAGATCAGGAGCGGCGTTAGGATTGACTAATAGCCCGTTTTGAATATTGTTTTCGATCAGATTATTTCGTAGTACAGGTCGGGCAGTTCGTGAGAGGGCGATCGCGTGTCTATTTTCTGATACCGTGTTATTTGCAACCAAAGGGGCAGCAAAGTCACTAATACCTATTCCCAAAACATTTTTTTGCAAAACATTCCGCAGTACTTGCCCTTTGCTATTACGTGCCATAATTAACCCACCGAGACCGTTTTGGACAAACACGTTGTCCTGAATCAGTGGTTTGGCACTACCGCTGACAAACACTCCCTCCCGACCGCATTTGATAAACGTGTTGTTTGCTAAAGTTGGTGAGGCTGGCTCCTCAAACTGCTCTGCTGTTGATTCAATCCAGACACCAGTACCTTTTTCCATAGGATTTATGACAGTGACGCCCAACAGTTGAGCATCATCTAGTAATAGTAGTGTAATATTTTGTACACCAAAACTTTCGCTTTTATACTCCCCACTTCCGGAAATTACAATACCTTGACCTTTGGTTGCTTCCTGACCTACTACGATCACGCTCGCTGCAATGACCAGTGGAAAAACCTCTCCACTATCATTCGTGTAAGTTCCAGGTGCGAGCTGAATAATTTTAGGTGTTGTAGTTCCGTTGAGGGCACGGCTGAGAGTTTTGTACGGGTTTAACCATGTCCCAGTATTGGCATCATTCCCAATAGTAGGGTTGACGTAAAGAGTAGGTGTGGCAACGAGGGTAGAGTTAACCATTTAGATGTTAATAGACAAGTTTTAAATAATGACAATAATTATGAACGCTAATTGGTCTAAGTACTCAGAACTATTGCGGGGTGTTGAACACGGAAAAAAGCTTGCTTCTAACCATTTTCCTCATATTCGAGTCTGTAGGAGAAGGAAAAACAAACAATAGCACACTCAGCACTCCGTAGGACGCAGTAGTTGCTGCACCTGTGAACACTCAGGACTGTTTTGGTGATTTATCATGGTTTGATACATTATGATTTGCCATTCAAATAAAGTGAATGATTTCAGTTGAGCATCTAAGTAAAATATACGGCTCTACCCAAGCAATTTCTGATGTCACGTTCAACGTAGAACCAGGAGAGATTTTGGGGTTCTTGGGACCGAATGGTGCTGGCAAAACGACAACCATGCGGATTTTAGCTGGTTATTTACCAGCAAGCAGTGGTACGGCTCGGATTGCGGGCTTTGACGTCCATGAAAATTCTCTGTTGGTGCGCCAACGCATTGGTTATTTACCAGAGACACCGCCGTTGTATCCAGAGATGACGGTGGAGGGATTTTTGTATTTTGTGGCGCGGATTAAGGGAGTAAGAGCAGGCGATCGCACGAGCAAGGTAGCAGCAGCTATAGAACGCTGTAATTTACAAGACAAGCGCCACGTGATTATTCGCAAACTTTCTAAAGGATATCGCCAGAGAGTTGGGATAGCTCAGGCGATCGTCCACGATCCACCAGCCATCATTTTGGATGAACCCACAGTCGGACTTGACCCCCGGCAAATCATCGAGGTACGCAATTTAATTAAAAGCCTTGCTGGGAGCCACACAATCATTCTTTCCACCCACATTTTGCCAGAAGTGAGCATGACCTGTAGCCGTGTGGCAATCATCAATCGTGGCAGAGTCGTAGCGACAGATACCCCTGAAAATCTCATGACTCAGTTGACAAAAGGTTCAGGATATGAAATAGAAATTGAGGGAGAAGCTGCTCTAGCTAAACAGGTTCTGCAAAATGTACCAGGCGTGAGTTTGGTCGAATCAATTCCTGCGGTGGGAATGCACACTCATAGCGCCTTTAGGGAAAACCGGGCTTACCTGCGGGTGATATCGCAACTAGGAACTGAACCGGGAGGAGATATTGCAACGGCGTTGATACGTAGAGGATTTGGTTTACATGAAATGCGGCGTGTTAGCGCTACTCTGGAAGATGTATTTTTGCAACTAACAACAGAAGAAAAGAACTTGGAGACTGAGACAGAAACAGCAGAAGCCAACGAAGGAGAAGCTGCCTAAATGGGTGTAGTACTGGGTAATATTATTGCCATTTATCGCCGAGAGTTACAAAGCTATTTTGTATCGCCTTTGGCATATGCGATCGCCGCCGTTTTTTGGTTTTTATCTGGGTTATTCTTCGTGCTAATTTTGATGGGACCAGAAGGCATTTTGCAAACAGTGGCTGCATTAGATTTACAAGGGCAACAATTTGGAGTGCCAGTTCCACCAATAGATGTACCTTACGAATTTGTTAGGGCATTTTTGGATCGCCTGGGGTGGTTGTTGTTGTTTTTGCTGCCAATACTCTCGATGGGACTTTATGCCGAAGAACGCAAACGCGGCACTTTGGAACTTTTAGCCACATCACCAGTCACAAACTGGGCGGTAGCTGTCGGGAAATTATTAGGAGTGTTGACATTTTTCATCACAATGGTGATGCCTATGCTGGCATTAGAAGCTGTTGCTTTGAGTGGCTCAAATCCACCAATGCCGCCAGCCATTCCCTTACTAGGGCATTTGGCATTAATCTTACTAGCAGCAGCAATTTTGTCTTTGGGAATGTTCATTTCCTCTTTGACAGACAGTACAATCTTGTCTGCCGTCCTCACATTCGCATTAGTTTTATTACTGTTGTTCGTGGATTTAATTGCCAAAAATCTTGGTGGTTCTGTAGGAGAAGCCTTGAGTCATCTCTCGTTACTGAAACATTACAATACCTTAGTCCAAGGTATTTTCGATACTAGCAGCTTGATGTTATTTGCTAGTTACATCATTTTAGGCATATTTCTCACTGCTCAATCAATTGATGCACTCCGCTTCCAACGTTCATAGACACTTATTATGAGTCATTAGCAGACAAAAATAGACCTCTTGCACTCATTCAATGTTTTGGAGAATGAAACCACAGATGGATACAGATGAACACAGATGATTTATCGGGAGCATCCCAAATCTTTGAGTTTATTTTTAAACGCAAAGGGTCGCAGAGGTTTGCGCAAAGGAACACAGAGTGTAAATCAGAGCTACTTTGTTTTGCATTTTGAAAAAATTGGGATGCTCCCGATTTATCTGCGTTTATCTGCGTGCATCTGCGGTTATAAATAGCTAAAAATAAGATTTGTGCGATAAATATAATGACTAATGACTAATAACTAATAAAATGAAGACTATCGCTAAAAAGACACCTTGGAAATTTTTGTTTTGGTTTGGTCCGTTTCTAGTTGCTGCGGGCTTAACCGCTGGTTTGGTATCAAATAATTGGGGAGCAATCCCACTAGGATTGATAATTTTAGGATCTGTCATCATTGGGTTGTGGCTGTTCTGGCAAAACAAGCAGAGTCACTGGTGGGGACAACGTTCCACCCAAGCTGGTACTAATGCCTTGGTTGCGACTGTGGCAGTTTTGGCGATTTTAGGATTAATTAACTTCTTAGGGACTCGCTACCATACGCGAATTGACTTAACAGAAACTAAGTTGTTTACTCTTGCTCCCCAGTCACGGGAATTGGTGCGTTCCTTACAAGTACCAGCAAAGGTATGGGTGTTTGACCTCAATCAAGACCCTGTAGACCGAGACTTGCTGGAAAATTATCATCGGCAAAGCTCAAAGTTTAATTTTGAGTACGTAGATCCGCAAGCTAGACCAGGACTTGCCCGTAAGTTTGGCGTCAAAGACTATGGAGAAGTTTACTTGGAATCGGGGGATAGACGGCAATTGGTTCAGGTGGTCGGTCCCCAAGAACGCTTATCGGAAGTGAAGTTAACGAATCGCCTGCAACAAATCAGCAGCTTAGGGACAGCTAAAGTTTACTTTCTTCAAGGTCACGGGGAACACCAACTTTCAGGCACAGAGGATGCAATATCGCAAGCAGTTCAGGCATTAAATGACAAAAATTACACCACCTCTCCCTTGAATCTGGCAGAAAAGCCTAGTGTTCCTCAAGATGCTGCTGTTGTCGTCGTTGCAGGTCCCAAAAGAGCGCTATTTGAAAGTGAGATAAAAGCACTGCGGGACTACCTGAATCGAGGTGGCAATTTACTGCTAATGATTGATCCAAATACTGACCCCAAAGTTGAAAGTTTGCTTACTGAGTGGGGTGTCAAGTTAGATAATCGTTTAGCAGTTGATGCCTCTGGAAGCGTTGGGCTTGGTCCTGCGGCACCTTTAGTGACTCAATATGGAAAACACCCGATCACCAAAGATTTTGGCAATGGCATTTCTTTTTATCCGTTAGCACGACCGGTTGACACAACCCCAGTCGCTGGGATTGAGGTGACTCCCTTGTTGCTGACCAAACCTTATCCCAATAGCTGGGCAGAAAGTGACCAACAAAGCGAAAACTTGCAGTTTAATCCCGAAAGCGATCGCAAAGGTCCACTGACATTGGGCGTAGCATTAACAAGGAAACCATCAGCCCAATCTGAAACCAAATCTAACCCCACACCCACACCTACAGCAGCAACCACTCAAACCCCAGCTAGCCCTACTCCCAGCGCCAAACCCACTGCACTCCCAGCACCCACAGCAAAAACCGAGAGCAAACCTAGCCCCACTCCCAGCGCCAAACCCACTGCACTCCCAGCACCCACAGCAAAAACCGAGAGTAAACCTAGCCCCACTCCCAGCGCCAAACCCACTGCACTCCCAGCACCGGTAACGACTCAAACTAAGGCTAGTCCCACTCCCTCATCTCCCGCCACTTCCTCATCTCCCTCATCCCCCTCATCTCCCGCCACTCCCTCATCTCCCGCCACTCCCTCATCTCCTTCTGCTGAGTCACGGATGGTAGTATTTGGAAATTCAGATTTCGCTATCAATGGCTTGTTTGATAAGCAGCTCAATGGAGATGTGTTCCTCAACTCAGTCACTTGGTTGAGTCAGCAGGATCAGCAACCCCTTTCGATTAGCCCTAAGGAAGCCAAAGAGCGTCGCATCAACCTAACAGCAGCACAAGCTAATCTTTTAGAGTTGTCGTCTCTGTTAGTTTTACCCATGATAGGGTTAGTAACAGCGGCTATTCTCTGGTGGCTACGAAGGTAGAGAAATTATGAATTATAAATTATGAATTATGAAAATTTTTATCATTCATAATTCATAACTCCTCTTTCTTAACTTATCTATGAAGCTACAAAAGACGACTTTAATTTTGATACTGCTAGCGTTGGGTTTAGGTGGTTTTGTTTACTTTTATGAAATTAAAGGTACACCTCAGCCAGACGAAATCAAGGAGAACAAGCAGCAAATTTTCTCCTTTAAAGAGGACGATGTGCAGTCTTTGACTGTCAAAACTAAAAATCAGACCCTAAATTTGGAACGTAGTAGCAAGTCTGATGAAAACAAGTGGGAGATAAAATCTCCTGAAATCGCACCAGCAAGTAACGCTATTGTAGGCTATTTGATGAATTTGCTCGTAGAAGGAAAGAGTGAGCGCATAATATCCATCCCAGCTAACCAGCTTACAGAATTTAGTTTAGATCAGCCTCAAGCAACGATTGATATAAAACTCAAGAATCAGAAAACACATCAGTTGATTTTAGGTAAGCCTGACTTTAACCGCCGTTTCATGTATGCTCAAGCTGACCCTCCTGCAAAACCAAATGGAAATGTTAATGTCCTGTTAGTATCTACAGATTTTGAAAATGCTGTCAATCGAGAACTGTCAGAGTGGAAAGAACTCCAACCTATAAATGAACCTATAAATGATAGTGTAAAGCCTACACCCAATGCTGATAAACCTACTCCAGCAAATAGCAAATAGCAGCTTGATTTTGATGTAGACCGATGGCACAATCATTTTTTACTTGATATTCAGTCGTCATGACTGCCGACTTTACGTTGCTTTATGAATAAATCGATGACGTCCTTGTGCTTTTTATGGAACTTAAGTAGTTCCAAATAAGCAAAAGGAACAACTATGGGCCATAAAATAGTAGCTATGACCAAAATGACAATAGAAAATAAGCGCTGCTCTGAATCCATGTCTTCATCTGCTAGAAAAAATACTAGCCATTCATTGAAGAAACAGCAAGCCATTATCAAGTAAACTATAATTGCTAAATTAACCATCAATATTGGTGCCATGATATGGTTGTAAATAAAACTAAGCCAGGCAGTAGAGTTCCTTCATGTTTGTCGCAATACCCTGGTACATATATACAAATTTATACAAATTTGGTATGACTTTCCCCTGTGTCGTCTGTCTTATACTATACTTCTTAATTTTTAGGAACGTCTAGCTTAAAGTACTATCTAACTTTATTCTATACAAAATAAAATTGTGTGTGATTTTTACTCTCGTTTCTCAAATTAGCACTTAGCTATAGCTGCTGAACCTTTCAACGTTAAAAAAACAAATTGTCAAAATTATTACAATTATCATAACTATTAAGCGGTTGTACAGATACTCTACCTCAAAACTTTCAGAGCTATAGATTTGTGGAAGCAGCCAGTGTAGTGTCACGCTACATTAATGCTACTGACTGTAAGTGATTAATTCAAAAAAACACTGAGACCCACTTAGGCTCTTTGGTTAAAGGTAGCTATCTTAAATTATTTTCTATAAAATAAATACAATTTATGTAAAATTTAAAATTCAACAATATTTTTGATGAAATCAATTTCGTTGAAAATAAATAAATTTTCAATGAAATTGGCTGGCAAATTCAGAAGTCTTTTATCAAGGAAAGTGTATAAAATGAGTTACACTCAAGTAATTATACGTAACATACGTCTTTCAAAGTATCCTTAGTCATTGAATGTATCCATGACAAGTCCAACAGCAACATTGCTAATTTCCTGTCCCGATCAAAGAGGGTTGGTCGCGAAAATTGCCAATTTCATCTACGCTAATGGTGGTAATATTATTCATGCGGATCAACATACAGACTTTGCAGCAGGGTTATTTCTTACCCGCATTGAATGGCAGTTAGATGAGTTTAATTTGCCGCGTGACTTAATTGCACCAGCATTTAATGCCATTGCTCAACCATTGCAAGCGAAATGGGAATTGCATTTTTCCGATACCGTGCGGCGCATTGCGATTTGGGTGAGTCGTCAAGATCATTGTCTATTTGACTTGATTTGGCGACAACGTGCAAAAGAATTTACTGCTGACATTCCTTTGATTATCAGCAATCATCCTGATTTAAAAGTTGTCGCAGAACAATTTGGTATTGAGTATTACCACGTTCCTATCACAAAGGAAAACAAAGACGAGCAAGAAGCTAAGCAACTGGAATTACTGCAGCAGTACAAAATAGATTTAGTTGTATTGGCAAAATATATGCAAATTCTGAGTGGAGAATTTATTGCGAAATTTCCACAAGTGATTAATATTCATCATTCATTTTTACCAGCTTTTGTTGGGGCAAATCCTTATCACAAAGCTTTTGAACGTGGTGTGAAAATTATCGGTGCAACCTCTCATTATGTGACTGATAATTTAGATGCAGGACCAATTATTGAGCAAGATGTAGTGCGAGTCAGTCATCGCGATGAAGTTGAGGATTTGATTAGAAAAGGTAAGGATTTGGAGAGAGTTGTATTAGCAAGGGCAGTGCGTTTGCACTTGCAGAATCGTGTATTGGTGTATGGCAATAGGACAGTGGTATTTGAATGAAGAAGCCAGCAATAGTTATCTCACAATTAGGGAGATTTAGGATTTGAGTCTGATTTAGAGGCATTTTCAATCAGAAAACCTAACAGATAGGTTATGGTAGCAGCACTGAAAGAGAATAGAGCAACAATAGCATCGCGGGGTAAAAAACCATCTAACCAACTGCCTTGAATGCGAGAAACCGGAAAATCCTTATCTAAACCGATTTGGATTTGTTTTGTTCTTCCAGAAATGCGGACTTCCAATCCCTTCTTGGGGACAATTTGTAAATGGCGTATACGTTCTATGTTGAGGGGAGTATTAGGTTCGTCTCCCATGAGAAACTGATTGGCTTTAATTTCTCGTTCCTGTTCTACCATGCGAATTTTGCCTTCCACAATTGTGGAAACAGTCACATCATCACTGATATCGCCAGTCCTATCCAAGCGTTGAAAATGAACATCTTTGGTATCTATCTTTTCCTGAAACCAGAGATTTGGGTCGTTTTTGTTAGATTCATCTAAGCTGAGATAGATACTGTTTTTTTGCTTTAACTCTAAATTTAATTCTTTCTTGTTTGGAGTTAATAGAAATTCTAATGGCTGTTGTTTATCTAACTTATTTTGGTTCAATCCAGATATGTCATAGTTCTCCAAAATAACTTTAATGGGTTTTTCTCCTAAATAAATTTTTAATTCGTTTGGTTGTGTTTGAGAAGTAGGATTATGTTGCAAATCAAAATCGAGTCTATGTTGCTTTTGAGAAAGGTTATATGTAAAGCCAGAGACTTTTGTATCTGGTAGAAGTCGCAATTCTGTCAGGTCGATATCACTGCTCTTCTTGGTATCTACAGGTTCAATAATCAATTTACTATTACGATTTACTAGTCGAATTTTTAGTGGTTTATTTAACTGATTAAGCTGAGAAAAAGAAGTGCTTTTAAATTCACCGGCGAAAGTCAGTTCGTTGTTAATAACACCATCAATTTCCAGATGACGAATACCCCTCATGGAATCGAGAAAAAGTTTATCTTTCCCGCCATTATAAGTAAATGTAAATTCTTCAACAATGAGGTTACCTTCAAATATATGAGTTCTGGGGATAATAGCGGCAAGACCAAGGAGACCAAAAGCGAGAAAGAGAAACAGGACAAAAAGGACTAATTTTCTCTGTACTAAATAATTTATTAGATGATTTACTTTTTCAATAATTAATGTTAGAATAACTCTGACAACAGACACGAGCCACGCCACAATAGTTGTTAGAGCTTGCCAAATTCCCCGCATTGCCCAACTGAAGAAAGGAGTAAGTTTTTGCCTGGTCTTTTGTCTACGTGCCATTGTTTTTTTATCCATTTCAGCTATTTCAGCCAGTTTGGGTTGTGTTCAAAAACAAATCTCCGCTCAAATGGTTGCGCAGGTTGACCTTTTGGCTCGATATTAGCAACAATGTGCAGTTCATAACGTCCAGCAGAAGCATTGCGTCCATCCCACGTAAAGACAATTTCACCGCTTCGAGCATTATTAAGCGGACTGCTGTAAACTCGTTTTCCATCGCGCAGGATTTCAAAGGTAGAGAATTTAGCCCGACTAGGAGTATAGAAAACAAATTCATACTTCCCAGAAGTGTTTCCTAGAATCACAGGTATATGTACTGATTCGGAACCCAAGTTGAAATATGCTAAGGCGCGGAGGCTATCTGCTGGTATGTCTTCTCTCTTAAGGACGTAAGTATCCCAACTGAAGCTATAGCCAGAACTATTGGGAGACAGCGAAGGGCTATCCAATTGATAATTTTTCTCTAAAGATTGCAGCTTGACTTGTGGGTTGCTACCGCCATTCATCCGGGGAATTTGCATGAGGAGAGTTTCCCCATAGCTAGGAATGTTGCGGATGGCAATGGAAATCAGACGCAGGCTATTCCCACTAATGGGTTCTCGCTGGATACCTTCGCAACGGTTTGGTTGGTTGCGACGGATATATTCTGTAGAGCGAGGGTTGCCTTCTCGACAGGAAGCTTGGGCAGGAAGATTGCTGAGACTCAGGAGCAATAGGCTTGTGAAAAAGATTTTGTGGTTCATAGCGCTAGACCCAAATTACGCAGTTTTTCCTTAATCACAGACATAGGATAGGCAAAAGCTTGTCCACTAGCAGAGTCGCGTTCAACAATGATACCCAAAAGCTGATTCTGCGAGTTAATGACGGGACCACCAGAATAGCCTGCTTTAATTGCGACTTTGACTGATATCAGAATTTGTTGATTGCTGTGGCTGCTAATTTCTCCTGAATCCCTTGACCAGGGAACTTGGTCGAAGGGATGACCTATGGTACGGATGGACATTCCCCGATGGATGGGGTTTGCAGAAGTGGGTAAGGGTTTGATATCTTTTGGTAGGTTGCCAATGACTTCCAAAACAGCTAAATCCATAGAATCATCTGGAGGGGTCATGACCAGAAGTTTGGCATCTCGCCGCATTCTGACTTTACCAGAAGGCGGTTGACTAAAAAATTCGACTTGAATATTCTTACCCTCTTGCCTAGAATCCTTATCAAAAATGACGTGGCGATTGGTGACGATTAATGTCCGATTTCCTTCTCGCTTGATGACTATACCCGCACCGTTTTCATTTCCCAGTCTTTCGCGGGTGTTAAACTCAGCGGTGATAAATACCACAGGGCGTAAAACAGGTAGAGATGGCTCATTCTTTGGCAACCATGCTCTATCATCCGATGCTTCAGCAACGTTACCGCTTTTTACACCTAATAACCGCTGTGCTTCATTGAGGTTGTTGCTGGCATAGACATAATTGGGGTCGATGGCGATCGCTTGGTTAAATTCTTTGATCGCTTCTTCTATCTTCCCTTGTTGCTGGAGTACTCTGCCTAAATTATTATGAGCTAACGTATGAGCGGTAGTTGGAGTTCCGGACTTATCCTCTGGTAAATTCAGTGCTTTGTTGTAGGCGGCAATTGCCTCATCGAGTTTGTTCTGCTGCCTCAGCGCATTGCCCAGACCGTTGTAAGCATAAGCATAGTTGGGGTTGAGTTGGATGGCTTTGTTGTAGGCGGCTATTGCTTCATCCAGTTTTTTCTGGTCACTCAGCGCAACGCCCAGACCGTTGTAAGCCGTAGGATCGTTGGGGTTGAGTTGGATGGCTTTGTTGTAAGCGGCGATCGCCTCATCGAGTTTGTTCTGCTCCCTCAGCGCATTGCCCAGATTGTTGTAAGCCGTAGCATCGTTGGGGTTGAGTTGGATGGCTTTGTTGTAGGCGGCGATCGCCTCATCGAGTTTGTTCTGCTCCCTCAGCGCATTGCCCAGATTGTTGTAAGCCGTAGCATCGTTGGGGTTGAGTTGGATGGCTTTGTTGTAGGCGGCGATCGCCTCATCGAGTTTGTTCTGCTCCCTCAGCGCATTGCCCAGATTGTTGTAAGCCGTAGCATCGTTGGGGTTGAGTTGGATGGCTTTGTTGTAGGCGGCGATCGCCTCATCGAGTTTT
>NZ_CAWMYC010000028.1:0-17383 GCF_963872035.1 Scytonema sp. HK-05 | reverse complement strand
TTTTTTGTAGAAGGTGAGGGCATCGCTGATCAGCTGTGGGCGCTAGGGCTAGCCGCTACAACCACCATCGGCGGATCGGGTAAGTATCGCTCATATGGCAGCTATAAGGCGGATCTTGAGGGCGCTGATTTAGTGCTTTGTCCAGATAGAGATGAGGTAGGACTCAAGTATATGCAAGATGTAGCCACTGATTTTCCGGCGGCTAAGTGGTTGCTTGCTCCTCCTAGTGATTTCATTTGGGAACATTTACCCAAGAGCGGCGGCGCGGATGTTGGGGACTGGATCGCGGAAGGTGCGACCGTCGCTGATATTCTTGCCCGGATCGAGGCGTCGCCAAGTGTCGCCGCACCTGTCGCCAGCAAAATCGAAACGAGCAAAACCTTGATCCAGGAGTTAGACACTCTTATTGATAAAGGTCTTTCACGGTCAGAGACTAGAAACCAATTAAATGACTTAGCTAAGTTTTTTGATCGACCAGTAACAGAAGTAGAGAAACTGTACCGCGATCGCCAAGAGGAAACAGACTCAGCGCAGGATCGAGCAGAGCTAGCCGCCAAGCTACCGACACTGCTAGAAGCGCAAGCCGCACGGTTGAACCTGTCAGACTTCCTTTGGGGTGACGGTGGGAAATTAGCTGAGGCGATGGAAAACAGAGCAAATGAGATGCCAACCGCCCCAGAATTTCTTTTTACCTCATTCTTGCCCGTGGTAGCATCACGCATCGGCACGGCTGGAACGATCATGATCAAGACATCTGGAGGTTTTAAGCAGCCCTCCGTCATCCGCACCTGTGTAGTAGGTAAATCCGGTGACATGAAGTCACCAGCCCAAGAAGCAGTTATTAGACCACTAGAGGAGCTAGAAACAGAAGCTAGAGAGCGATACGCGGAAGATTTGGAGCGATACGAGCAAGAGCTTAATGAGTGGGAGCAAGGCGGCAAGAAGAGCGAGAAGCCACGCGAACCAATCTGTAAAAGATATATCTTACAAAACGGTTCGATTGAAAGCCGGATCGCGATTCATTCGGAAAACCCTAGAGGATTACTGGTCTATCGTGATGAGTGGTCAGCACATCTTACTGGTAGAAACAAGTACAGACAAGGCAAAGGAGACGACGCAGAAAACGAATTGACTGAGTTTAACGGCGGTCAGTTGATTAAGGATGTGGGCGACGCCTCAAAGCGGTTACACCTCGCAAAAACCGCCATTTCTAGGACTGGCACAACTCAGATCGCAAAACTTAAGGAACTTATGAGCGATCACGAGGATGCTGCTGGAGAGTTCAGCCGCTGGTTGTTTTGTGTCGCCACTTCTCCGCGCCCCTACCTTCAGCTAGAGGAGCAAGATAAACCGGATCTACTGTCAAAGCAGTTAAAACCCCTCTACATTGCTCTTGAGTCAATGCCAGAGCAAATTTACCACTTGAGCAAGGAATCAAAGGTTTTTTACCAAAATTATCACAATTCGCTGGTTGATCTCAATTCTTCAGAGGAAATACCAGGTATTCAGATCGCGCTGCCGAAGTTTAGGAGTTATTTCGCTCGATTTACTTTAATTCTCCACTGCATCAATGAGGCGCTTGCTGGCAACGTTATTACACCAGCACCACTTGTGGACGTTAAGACGGTAGTTGCAGCAGCCCAACTGTGCGATTACTTCCTAGCCCAGTTGCGCGTGGTTTACGCCCTAAATAGCCCACAGCAGGAGCTATCCGGGCGCGTTCTGCAATTAAAGTCTTGGTTCGAGGGTAAAACCGATATTACAGCCCGTCACATAGCGAGAACACTCACGCAGTATAAGAAGTTGTCAAAAGAAGAATTGTTGAGTGATCTACAAGTTTTGATCGACTCTGGATATATCACCCAAGAATCTAAGGGTAAAGCAGTGATTTACTCAAGTGTCGCTGGTCTTATCTCATCTGTCGCTGTAAGTGTCGCTAAGAAAGAAAAAAGTGAAAACCTTACTAATAATACACTTCAGTTAATTAATGATTATGAAGTGTCGCCATCTGTCGCTGCAAGTGTCGCCGACTTTAATCTAGACGTAGTAAGCGTTTCAGACGATTTTACCTCCAAGTGTCGCCAAAATTCAAATTTTTCACTTGACAGTGACCAATCTAATCAAATGTCGCCGGATCTGTCGCCAGAAGAAAACCTATTAAAAGACGATTTTAATGTTAGCGACAGCGACAGCAGCGACACTTGCACTCAAAACCAGACGGAGCAAGCGTTAGAGGTCGGCGACACTTCCGAAAAACTCGGCGACACTTGGCGACAGATGATGATAGGCGATCGCGTGACCATCCACTGTCCGGGTAGTAACCGCCACGGTAAGACGGGCAAGATTGACCGGATCACCAAGAAAGACGGAGCGACTATAGCAGCAGTGCTTGTGGACGGTGAAACGGGCAAGTCTCGCCGCTTTGAGTGTCCTATCCCAGGTAACGAGAATATGCATTTACGCCCAGTAGCGCAGGAGGAATAAACATGATGCTGTGCAATTATTGCAAACAATCAATTAACGGCAGTTACGTAACTTATGGTTTAGTCGCTGGCTGGGACGATGGGCTTTTCTGCATAATGGCAAAGGAAGGCAGGAAGTACTACCACAAAGGTGCTTGTAGCCGTGCTGCTGCCTCTGTCTGGAACAACTTACACGGCGCAGGATGGTGCTGGAGATGAAAACTCAGCTTAATTTGACCCACGCACGAGGAGCGATCGCATCAGGTGCTACCCAACGGATCGCCACGCCGAGAATAAGTGGGAAGTGAACGCTACTCTACTTGAGGTACAAGCAGAAAATGGCTGGTTTGTAAAAGCAGATGTTGAGTACACCGACAGAAAGACCAACCAAAAGCGCAGGGTGACAATTTCAGGCGGTCGCGTGAATTGGATTCTACGCAAGCTTTAATCGTCAATCCAGAGGCTCATAACCTCTGGATACTCTACCCCTCAACTCAAAAAAATGAAAACACAACTACACCTCACCCTACAGGAGCGATCGCATCTTCGAGAATTGATCCTCAGCCAGCGACTAACAGAGAGCCTGGATTTTCTTCGCAAAGCCGCTTCCAGGCAATTCTTGAGCCACCGGACGAGGATCACTGAGGAAATGCTTGTGCAGTATCTGGCAACCTGGCAGCGCATTCTTTCTGTATCCGAAACCAGCGAACGTGAACGCCAATTAAGTGATAGTGCCTAGAAAAATACTGATAAAACCTAACATCCAACAAAAATGGTAAGTGCAAAATAATACTTTTACTACCTTATACCAATAAAATTGGTATAAGTTGCGCTCGCGTAGTCGTCTGTCTTCGTTGGAGAAAATTTTCTCCAACAACAGATAGCCCTAGAATCTAAGTTGCGATCGCATAGTCGTCTGTCTTCGTTGGACTTGCAATCAATCACTCTGTTTTTCTACCGAAACTTCCTCAATCCAAGATTGAACAGTTGTAGGACATAGTGACACACAAATTTCCCAGAGTTCGGCTGTATCTTTTTTAACAAAGATACCATCCGTTCTTATTTTAGAAGATAGACAGTTTTGGTACTTGACTACCCAGCCCATCTACAATCAATCCTCCCTTTTCACATTAGATGACCAGTAAGGAAATATTAAATTCTGAGAAAAGTATATAGATTTGTTACTGATAAATAATCCATTTACAGCAAGTTGACAACCACCAAAAATTATGGTGTTAGCCTGTCGATAATAGGTTGCTTGAATCACACTTCTCATTACTAATATGTCGGGATAATAAACACATTTCCTGACCTATTGAGCGCCGAAACCCCTAACAAAACCCAACATAAGCCAAAAATGACACACTGCCAAAACACGAAATGATACACCCTGAGCGACCGCCGAATGTATCATACTGAACATTTACAAATCATACATTGTAGTACTTGCTAATAGCCTGGGATTACGCTACTTTTCGGTATCGTAAGTCCGACCAATGAAACGGACAGCGATCGCATAACTCAGCAAAATTACTCATCCCTGTTCGCCCCCATTGGGGAAAATTTTCCTCAACGATGCTTTTTATCTCTGAGGTACTCGCCAAAGGTGGCAGCAGTGCGCTCCAAAATCGGGTAATCGTTTTTGATCTGATTCCGACAAGCGCCCAAGCCGCCACCCTGGTAACTCTTCAGGGATGATGTGATGTTGGTATTAAACCGAGATACGTGTAATTTTCGGCAAGATGGGCTGAAAACGCTTGCTCTATCTAGGTTTTAGCGATATAGCGATGGGATTCCCAATATCCAACGGTCAAACTTACGCCAACACCCCATAGCAACCAAGCAGCTGCCAGTAACAAATTTGTTTGCCCAAGACCATACCAACCCTGAAGCCAAGTCAATGCAATACCGTCCAATAACATAGCCGTCAAAGCCGCCAATACCACAGCACTCAACAGATCTTCACCACTAACTTTGCCGACCACTGCAATAACTCTGACTAAAACCCATGCTACAGGGATAGATGACACAAATAGAAACAGGAGCCAAGGATTATCGCTGACAAACAACATCTCCCCACCGAACCGAATAAATAACAAGGCTTCAAACCAAAACGCGATGCCGAGAATCACAAACAACGCCAGATTGAGCAGCCCAGGTGTAGGTTTCATAGATTCCTCCATCAAAGATCCTATATACTTAAAAGCGAGATTATCCTCACGTTTTTAATATGCGAGAAAAATCTCGCTTTTGTCAAGCGAAGATTTAAATGATGCCTCACGATCAGTCAGAAATAATATGGCGCTTGCCACAGCAAGCACGGAGTCGTAAGCGGTTTAACCAAATTTTGGATGCAGCGGCTGAGTTGTTTGTTGAAATTGGCTACGATTCCGTAACAACCGATGAAATTGCTGCACGAGCAAATACCTCTGTTGGCGGCTTGTATCGCTTCTTCCCAGACAAACTAGCCGTTTTTCATGCACTGCTCGATCGCTATCTCAATCAACTGAGAGAATTGGCTGCGGCTCTTCATACTGACGAAGCAATTCAGGTATCGCTCGACACCTACATCAATAAACTGGTAGATGGATTTGATCAGTTTGTGAGTGCAAATCCTGGCTTCCGTACCGTGTTCGTTCAATCTCGTCTGATCTCTACAACAGTTGCAATGAATGTTGCATTTAATCAGGAACTTGCACAACAGATAACCATTTATTTTGCGGTACGTAATCCAACTCTTGAGCAAAGCCACAGAGAGCTAATTGCAACAATCAGTGTTGAAGTTGCCTGTACGCTCGATATTCTTGCCTTATCACGCGATCGCACCTTTCAGAACCGAGTTTTAGCTGAAACCAAGAAGTTACTAATCGCTTACTTGCAACAGTATTTTCCAGATTGATGTTGACACTCTACAAGTGGGCTGAAAGTATCACCCTAACCGACCGCTTCAGCCGCGTTAGTCAGAGCGATCACCTAGGCTTCGACTTTTCACATCAAGTTGCTCAAAAACCTCTCAGCCGTTGGGGAAAATTTTCTCCAACGGTACTTTGTCATAAAAGCAAAACGACCCTGATTATAGGGTCGCGGGTGTGTGAGTCAATCGTGTATCAAATCTATAAATTCATCTAGTGCCTGAGCGATACGATCCTTGGATTCCGCTCGTTTAGCAAGCCGCCAACGCTTCAAAACTTGTTGCTTGGCGGCTTCGTAGTCTCTCTTCTCGCTCAGGCTGCTAACTTTCCCCTCAGTTCGGCTAGCTCAGCCTTCAATTGTTCTATCTCTTGCAGTCCACTCTTTAACCGCTCTACTTCTTGGGTTAAATATTCTACCTTTTTCTGTAACTCCTCATTGTTGCCCTCCGCAGGCAGACTGGCAGGTTTTTCTTTAACTGGCGACTGCCCAATCATTTCAACCAGTGCGATCGCGGCTGTATCTAACTGGTTAATATTTAACTCGCCAGTTGTGCCAATGTACTTCCTATATAACTTGCCCTGAGACTTCCTTGAGGCGTACCAGTAATCATTCTGCTTTGTGGCTGTATAACCGCCATGATCAGCGGTTTCATAGCGAAATGAGGAATTGCCCTCAAGGAACTCTCGCCACGCAAGAGAGCCAATCACAACGCCCGTATCTGCAACTTTCCCGTCCTTAACTAGTGATGGCATAGCTCTTTTATATAACTCATACAACTAACTATGATACTCTGTTCTCTGCAACGGTTACATAAGTTGTATAAATGCGATACCACAGATACCAAAGGAATGCTGATTGTTAAACCGTTGGCAGTTGTATATTGACGGTTGTATAGTAGTTATAGATGAGGGGCGAGCGAACCGACCAAAGCGCACTCACCCCACAGTTAACCAAAGTCAACTACAAGGATTATACAACCATGACACACGCAGAAGTATCAGGATTAGACCTCGGCGGAATGAGCAAAGCCCAACTCAAGCTTTACGTGAAGAAAGCGCGTGAGGTTTGGGGAGAGTGGATCGACCTACGCAAAGCTGATGTGATCGCGCTCCAACAATACCTGCAAGACTACCAGGCATGGGCAGCAAGGATTGCAAGCATCGCGCTAAAGATGGTTGAGGAAGAAACAACCGCAACCCCAGAAGCAACCGCAACCGACATCGAAACAGCAACTGAGGCTTATCGTGGCTGTGGCATTTACATTGCTGCAACCGAGGGCGGCTACAGTGCGCGAATTCGTGACCTTGACTGTGAGATTGACCTGACAGTGGAAGCGCCCACCAAGGAGGAAATTCGATCAGCTGCGATCGCAGCCATTGACAGCGCCTTCAACAAAATGATTGAAGCAGAGGTGGCAGCACTTGAAAACCTGCCCGATTTTGAGAATGGAGAGCCACACGTCACCTGCTTGGCTGATTTTGAAGGCATCACAGACGCGCCGCTGGGCGATTGGTGGATGTCTTGCTCGTTATCCTGCGATCCTTGCAACTTCCAAGTGTGCGACCTGCCACCACTGCAAATGCAACTGCCCTTTGTAGCTGAGGTCATGCGCCAGGGCGCAAAAGCGATGCTAGAGAGCCTAGAAAAGCGCTCAGAAGGCGCTATGGATGAGGCGCTGATGCAAGATTACATCGACCGCGCTGGACTCTTCGAGGAGCTTGAGAAGGCATGGCGTGAGATTCCCGATTATGAGGAATTCTCTGAGATCTTCCAGATGGATGCTCAGATGGGGATGATCATGGAAATTCTGATGCCCCAGGATACGCACGATCGCTATGTGGAGGTGTGTAAGGCTGCGATCGCAATAGAGCAAGACTTTGCACGAAAAGCACTCTTATTGCTTGCCCGATAAATCGTTGAGGGGCGATCGTTGCCCCTCGTCGGAGAAAATTTTCCCCAACGACCAAATAGACACAGAGAAAAACGCAACCATGATCACACCAGCACAAATTACAGCAGAGCGCAGATCGCGGCAACGAGCGGAAATGACGGAAACCAGCAGCAGCGTCAACAGCGTAATTCTAGAGACATTAAGAATGGCGGAACATCGCTTGAGCGGCTACGAGTACAGCCCTGAGAATCTAGAATTTCTGACAGACCCGCATCAAATAGCGATGGATGAGGCTCTGACCGACGAGGAAGTGGGCGACTCATGGAACGAGATTGCAGCGTCATTGATGTTGACGCCTGAATGGTGCTTAGAAGCGAGAATCAAGCACACGTTTGCAATCAGCGGCGATCGCTTTGAAACTTTCCGCCAGCTACTACCCAGACTCAGCCAAGCGACCAAGGAAAAATTCAAGGCGATTGGCGTGGCGTACGCTCCCAGGAATGAGTTCGATAAGTACGCGGATTTTACAGCGACCGTTTAACCAGTACATTTGCACTCTTACCCCATCGTTTCTTGATGGGGTTTAATTCCCTCAAAGATAGTTTGATAATGCACTTTTTGCAATTACCTACAATTATGACAGATACTATAGATACTTCTATCGTTACTAGTTTACAGAGCGCTCTTGATGCGAAAATTGGATCTGAATTTGCAGATTGTATTGACGTTACCCCAGATGTGATTAGCCAATTACTAGCCGACACGCGATCGCCCAACACCAGGAGAGCTTACGAGATGGATTTAAAGGACTTCTTTAAGTTCATCGCCAAGCGTGAGCCGGATAGAGATTTGGTGCTGGCATTCTTGCACCTGGAGCAAAAGCAAGCAGTAGCAGCTACCCTCAATTACAAAGCTCACCTCATCAAGAAAGGACTGGCAGAGGCAACGGTTAACCGCAGGCTTGCTGCTATCAAGTCTATGGTGGTAATGGGGCGAAAGGTGGGCGTGTGCGACTATTCCTTGGATGATATCAAGGGCGAGAGGGTGGAAACCTACCGCGATACGTCAGGAGTGAGCGCCGAGGAATACGCCAAGATCCTCAAGCTTTGTGATCTCGACACACTCAAAGGAAAGCGAGACTACGCCATTTTGCGGCTGCTCTGGGACAATGGCTTGCGTCTTAACGAAGTGGTTCAACTCAACGTTGAGGACTTCGACGCATCCCGCCAGACGGCTAAAATACTGGGCAAAGGCAAGGGAACGCAGGCGATCGTCATTGATTTGTCTTTGAAAACTACGCAGGCGATCTGTGATTGGCTGATTGCCAGTAAACGGGTTAATTTGCGCGGGTTAGCGTTATTTACTGGGCTGGGCTACAACAAAGCTAAGCTGAACCCAGAACGCAAGGAAGATCCACGCTTTGACCCAGAGCGCATTAATGGGCAAACTATCAGGCATCTGGTTGACAGTTTGGCGCGTGAGGCTGGCATCACCAAAAAGATGTCACCACATCGCGTCCGCCACAGTGCGATTACAACAGTCTTGGACAAGAATAAGGGGAATTTTCGAGAGGCTCAGCGATTTAGCCGCCACGCTGATCCACGGACGTTGATCAAGTATGACGACAACAAACAGCAGCTACAAAAGAAAATGACTGACCTGCTCTCGGATCTGGTTTGATGATACGATTGTAGTTTGTAATTCCATCGCCTGCGCGTGGCGAACCTCACTAAAAAAGACCCTGCCATTTTCCGCTGGGTCTTTTTGGTTGGGGAAAATTTTCCCTAACCGATACGTTGACATGAAAAAATGACGGCACTAGCATAAAAATCTCGACATCGAATGTCGAGATAGGTCTTTCAACACTGTATTGAACTTGATGGTAACAGGATATTGAGCGGATGAAATCCGTATAAGGGGATTTGAGAATGAATCTTAGCGTGGTAAAAAGATGCTAGTAGCTAGATCAGTTTTTCTGAGCGCAACTACCGCATCTACCGCGTTCATTCCCTCGTTCTGTCCGGGACAGGTGCTATGTCAGCAAAGCGTGTTTTAATGATCGATGACGAAAAAAACATCTGTATCGTTGTTAGAGCTTGCCTGGAACATTTGACACATTGGGAAGTATTAACATCTCAATCTGGCAGTGAAGGACTGCTGGTAGCTTCCAGCGAATCCCCCCATGCGATTCTGCTAGATGTGGAGATGCCGAGCATGGATGGAGTAGAGGTGTTTGCTGCATTGCAAGGCAGCCCATTAACCCAAGGCATCCCAGTTATTTTGCTCACTGTCAAAGTGTCGCAACTAGACTTAGATCGATATGCACAACTAGGTGTCGCCGGGGTGATTTCCAAGCCTTTTGACCCTTTGAAACTGCCGGGGCAAATAGCTGAATTATTAGGATGGTCGGACAAGGCGAATGCAAGCGATGCTACATTGTTCCTCCGCACCTTCCGCTAGATAATTGCTCCGGCGGGAGAGCGATCGCCTTTTGGTCGGTATCCAAACAGTGAACGTTACCGCAACGTCGCTCTTGTGTCGCGGGAGTGTCAACGAAAAGCCCCCAGGCTAGGCTGGAGGCGGGTTTTAGCGGTGTTTTGGGGTCAGATTACAAGTGGAAGTGAACAAAAGTGATGATGATCAGCCCAATTAAGAAGAAGAAGTGAAAATAAAGAACTTTTGGATTTCTTTCCATTAGATCCATGTATCTTTCTAGAGCAATCCTTATTAGCTCAAATGGACAGGCGATCGCCTGAACAACAAGCCGAGCCACGATATCAATTTTTCTTTGAAACATTGGTTTTTACTCTAATAGTTTGATGAGTGTTTGTAGGTTGACTACTCAGCTAATAACTGCTTTTTTCTTAACAGTAACTAGGGTGTGGTAGAGGGTGTGAATTAATATCAAATCAGCTTCACACCAAGGGGGAACCTCCTTCACACCTTGGAACACCTTGGAACACTGGTGTGGGAGGGTGTACCCCTTATGAACACTAGGGTGTGAAGTGGTGTGAAGGTGTGAATTTTTGGTGTGCCACACCCGACCACACCCTGTTTTGGACTGTTTTTTCACACCCTGGAACACCTTCACACCTTGGATCAAAATTAAATTACTCTCAGGCGATCGCCTTCTGGTGACAATTCAACTTTTTCTGCATTAACTAGCTCTTGAATGATTTGATCGCGTTCTTCTGCGTCAACCTCTGAGCCACTCAAAAGTTTAACAAAGGTCATGTCTCGCCCCTCCTTTCCTCTAAACTTAACCCACGTTTCTTTGCGCTTTTCTGTGAGCCATTCAAGCACTAACCGAGCGTGTTTTGATAGGGGCTTCTGTTCCTCTGTATCTGTCTCGCTGATGTCAGTTTGTGGGTTGAAATCAGGCAGATACTCACGCTGATCACGGTCATACCCTGAATAGTTCGTGAGCTTTGGCATCATGTACCATCGTCCAGTCTTGCCGTAGTAAATAGCACGTCCTGTACTGGAATTCTCGACTAGCTCTGACACCTCATCCAAAGACAATTGCTTGAAGATCTTGGCTGATTTCCACTGCGCGATCGCTCCAATGTTTTCTGAAAACGCGATCACGATGCTGGTCATTTGGCTAGTGGTGCTGAGGTTGAGCGATGCACCAGATACGTATGGGCTTTGCATCATAAACCAGACGTTGCGCCCTGCCGAATCGCCGCCACTGGTGTAAGAGGTCAGTTTATCTACCAACAAAGTCGATTTAGCTTGCTGTAGCTTGTTGCCTAGCATTGTCCCCTCATCCACGATCAACAGCGTTCGCTCGTGCTTTTGGGCGTAGATGGCATACTCATCAAATGCAGCCTCAGCCCAAGCAGCAACCGACGAGGGTTTAGCGTCCATACAGGCGTAGCTTTTGATTACGTCGCAGCCTTCCCAGTAACCCGCCTCCTTGAGATCTGCTTTGGGGTCAATCACAAAAATCTTGATTTTGGGGTGCTTGGTCTTGCCAACTCTTATTGCATTGCTGATCAGAATGCCCTTGCCACTGCCAGGGATGCCGATAACGATAGTATTGGTGATTCGTTCCACCATCTCGCTCACAATGTCAATAGTCGCGCTTGCAGTGGGGTCGTAGTAGTCAATCTGCGTTTTAGGTTGAAGGACTGTTGTAGGCGCTTGTAAGCGTGTCTCCTGGTTCCCTACTGCCGACGCAATAGCAGGTACAGGCGCTTGTTCTTGGTAATCTTCCCAAAAATCAAGAGCGTCATCTGAAAAGGTCAGCCCTTCCTGATCAGCAAACTCCAACTCTTTAAGCACTGCTTCATCTCCTACTTGGCTTCGATATGCTCTAAAATTGCCGCCATCAAGAACATGAGCCACACACCCAGTAGATCTGATGTACTTCTTGTTTTTATCGGCTGCCGTGGCTCTCTGGATACCTTTAACAACGAAATACGCACCGATTACGCCACCTAGTAAGGGAGTAGTAACGCTTGCGATCGCTGTGCCTGCCACCAAGCCGATCACAAAAGTCTCTGCCGCCTTGTCCTCATCTGCCGTCCTCCAGGCGAGCGCTGACCAATCAATTGCATCTCTGTGTCGTTTGTCAGGGTTAAATCGTGTCATGTTAGGAATCTCTCAAATAAATTTATGTTTATGCCCTCCAGTTAGACGACTGGAGGGCGTTTTCATTAGTATTGGGTTTGATTCTTTTGTGCTTTGCGATAAGTCCACGCAAGCTTGCCTACCCACAGCAGCAGGTTCAAACCAATCTCAAAACCAAACAGTGTGATCAACGCCAGCATTAGATTATTAGTGTTGATCTTGTTAAACTGTCCGGTCATCACGTAGTAGAAAAAGTCTGTGATCTTGCCCGATGCGACCGGGGAATAACGCCAGAAGCAGATACAGAAGTCAACGACATAAGCAGCCAACCGGATCTTTGAAAGATTCTCCAAGAAAGCCACAGGAAGCTTGTTGTAAACCTTCTTGAGGTTGGCAACTGTTGGATCGTCATTGTCCTTAATGGCGTACTTGGTGGATTGTTCAGCCTCTTGAATGACCTCGTGCAGAAAGCTTGGGTGATTGTAGAGGATGACTGGCATGACCTCCACTAGTTGAAACATCCCCCATAGTGCTGTCCCAATCACCCAGACAACACCTACACCCAGTGTGGATGCTAGAGCATTGACCACAGGAATCACCGAAATGAACTTGATAAACGTGGCATCTACAATCGTGACTCCCAACTGTTGGGCTGCATCCACGTAGGGTTTTACGTTGACAACGGCTATTGTGACCATTGACAGCAGTATCAAGAACCATAAAATCCGAAACCAAGTTTTTGGAACCGTATTTGATGACTTAGAAGTGTGTGATCCTCCAGAACTTGAACCGCTAGCGGTTCCTTTATTACCAAGTGCCATGATAGAATTCTCCAATAGTTGTTTTTGTAGTAGATGCACCCTGCTACTTACTTCGCAGGCGTGTAGTAATATACCCGTGCGCCTTTGATCTTGCGAATTAGAGCCAAGGCGAGATCTCGATTTCCGGTAAAGGCAAGATCCGTTACTACGGGTACACCGTTGAGATTGCTGGCTAGTACAGCCGTCGATCCGTTTACATCACAGACCACAGTGCCAGCGGGTAAAGGTTTCTTTGAGGTACGGTCAAAGACTGGCTCACCTTCAACAAGGGTTGCTAAACTGTTGGGAGAGTTGACCGCAACCACGATTGTGCAACCGTCTCTGTAACGTTGCTCTGCGATCGCTGCCTTAGCCTTGACCAGTTCTGCATTTTCCTCAAGCCGTCGCTGTTCACTGGCATTGCTGGCGATTCTTGCCCTGTCCTCAGAAAGTCCTTGCATACTGCGTTGGATGTCGCTATGACTGAACAATGCGGCGATGAGTGCAACTGCACCAAAGCTGATTTCTAATTTATGTTTGCGCCAGACGCGCTTTGAGTTGTATTGCATATTTAGTTAGGACTGGGGACGCGCCCCAGTCGATAAAGGTTTACGAATTGGCGAGGGCTTGAATCAGTGCCATTTTTTGAGCCAAGCTGAGTTCATGCAGACGTGAGCGTACTTCCTCCGCTTCCTCGCTTGGCGGTTGGTCTGATGGCTCCTCTTGCCACGCTTCATGAGCGATCCGAGCAATGAGCCAGAGGGTGTCAGCTTGGCTCATGTTCTCAAAGAATTCTCCAAAAGTTTCTGCAATGTCTTTGATGAGGGGTAGGTTATAGTCACATCCCCAATATCCCAAAGGTTTTGTAGCCATGATGTATGATCCTTAATGTTGTGTATTCTTCATTGGCGGAGATGCACCCAGGGCGATCGCTCTTGTTTCTCAGGCAGGCGATCGCTTTAAACTTTTTGATTCTTCCAACGCTCTACACGCTGTACTATCGTTTCCATTGCCTCGTCGGGATTGAGCATGGATTCAGCCCGTGCAAAGCTAATCTGAGCTATATCCAAGGTCACGTACCCGTAGTTTTCAGCCAGTAATTGCTCACTGACCTCATCCCACTGTGGAGCGTTCCAGATCTCGCTCATCTCGATCAACACGTTCTGGAGTTTGCGGACAAACTCTTCGTTGGTCATAATTCCTCCTAGAACAAGCTTTGTTGAATCGCTGTCTCACTGGCTGTTGCGTGATGTTGACGGTACAGCCCAGGAACCTCGTAAACCTTCCTCAATACCTTGTCGCGGTTCAGCTTGAGATCCGCTGTTTTTCTCTGGGCTGGCAGTGGTCGAAAGAAGTATTGTGTATGCTTGATGCTGCCCTCTGAGTACAGGTAGCGGTAGAGTGTCCCATCGATTTGATAGGTCTTTGATTGGGTAAGGAGGGTAATGCAGCTGATCAGATGTAGGTCATTCATTGCGAAATGCCTCCAAGTTTGATAAATCGAGCCTATCGACCTGCTTCCAGACTTTCTTCTCTGCCTGCTCTTTGGTGAGAGCAAGGCTGATCCTCCGGTTGGTTTCACCCATCGCCCACCGCCAAAATCTCAGCTTTTCTCGACTCTCGCCTGAGTAGTGCCAAAATCCTTGGCGTCCGGCAATGAGGTATTGAGCGCTTGTGGTCAATTCTTGAAGATCAAGCATCTTTGCGTACTCCAGCAACTACACCGCCCGTCAACGAAACTCCCAAGAAAACAGCGAAAGTGGACAAAGCTGCACCCTGACAGGTTTCTGCCGTCGCTTCCCAGTCAACACGGTGAAAGAAATCACGGTTTCGGTTGATTCCATCCATGCCCCAGCTAAAGAGAGCCGCAGATCCCAAGAAACCGGAGAGGAACAGGCTAGCGATCGCAGCCTCGGCAAGCTTTGAGAGTAAACACTCTTGAGCCTGTTGCCACCAGGGGCGAACGATGCAGAGGTGCATCACTGGCTTATCCTCTGTTGGGTTAAAGTTGCTCGGCTTTTGGGTGTCTAGTAGCTCTGCGATCGCCTGTCTTGCATCAGCGATATTCAAGTCTGGGTGATAATCGAGAGCCTCAAATTCTGGAGAATCCTGGATTTGTTCGAGCCATTGCTCAGCGGTTATTAATTGGTCAATTTGTTCGTCGGTCAACATAATATATGCCTAGATTGTGGTTGCGGAAAATTTTCTCCAACCGCTAAGCAGCAAAAACATCATCCAGATCATCAATGATTGATGCCTGCTTGTTTGTTGGTTGCTGTGGAGTGGGGCTAGCGGGATCAAAGTTGTTTCCTTTGTTCCTAAAATAGTCTCGTAGAATCCACTCCACACACTTGGTCAGGTCGTCGGTCAGAAGCAACTTTTCAGCCTCTGCGATCACATGAGGTAATAAATCCTTTGGGATACAAACTCTATTTCTCACTGTTCAATTCTCCTGATAGTTGCTTGTGCCAGCTTCAAAAGTCCTTCAGCGTTCGCCTTTTGAGCATTGGGAACAACTGTGATACTGCGCTTGGTTAACAACTGGGCAATATAGGCGAGACTTGCGCCCCCACCAATGCAATAAACTGCGTCCAGATCGTCTA
Organism: Scytonema sp. HK-05; assembly: GCF_963872035.1. Lineage (NCBI taxonomy): Bacteria > Bacillati > Cyanobacteriota > Cyanophyceae > Nostocales > Scytonemataceae > Scytonema > Scytonema sp. HK-05. The sequence continues at coordinate 2,139 of NZ_CAWMYC010000028.1, read as the reverse complement.
GCCACGGCTGCAAGAATTTAACCGCAGGAGCCAAGCAAGATTGCACCCAGGGTTTCAACTCTGCGTTGTAGATATCCTCGAAACTCCATCCGGTAGTACCATACAAGCAATTGTTTTGCAGACCATTGCGGATAAGGTGAGCGCTTGCAGGCTTGCCCAAGTAGCTACGCATTTCTTGATTGTTGGCGATCGCATCAACAAGGTGATGGACTCCAACATCAAAAACCTTGCGCCCTCCCTGAATCTGTTTGTTGCCCTCGAATACCGTCGCGATCGTGCTGCCGTGTCCTAGGTCAATTAGTCCTACCTTTCGCTGTCCGGGCGCTCTGGCTATCATTAGCGCTCCTATACCTTCCTCGCAGATATTGGAGGTGATCTGAATGCTGCAAGTTCTACGGTTGAGCCTCAGTAAATGGCTACCAGATAAAGCTTTTTTGAGTTCCGCTCCAAAAACATGAGCATCATGAATGCTAGCAGCCACACTTAAGGATCGATTCTGTTGGTGTGGCATTAGAGCTACAGCACCCAACAACATCTGCAATCCATACGTCACTTTATGCCGCCAGTCGTCCACGATCCGTTGATGGGCTTGGGGAAATTCAATCTGAGCAGTCTCGCCAATCAACCAACGTGTACCGCTTAAGTTGCCGCGATCGCCTTCTAAATACTCAATAACCGCGCCTTCACCCAATGGCTCATAATCCTTAGAATCCAGCACCTGCTTAAAGTAACTGGGTATCAAAATCTCTCCATCAGAGGCGATCAGCTTACCCCATCCGTTGCCACAGTCCCAGCCTATCGGCGTGGTGGCAGGCATGGCGGGAATCACCAAATTTGTCATATGAAGCACTCCTTTTAGTGTGCGTTTTCTAGGTTCTGAAAATGGCTTGAATGCTTGCGGCGTCTACCTTAGCGCTCTACTAGTTTCTGTATCTAAGGGTCTGTTATCTAGTGGCGCTTTTGGTTTTTTTAACCGCTCTTGGCGTTTCGTGCCTTATATTGCTAATATAGACGACAGGTGAGCATAGTGTCAACACCTGGAACACACAAATAGGAAAATATTATCCACTGTCATATCATGGAGCCAGGGTTGCGACAGGTGAGCATGGTTACTAGACGACCGCGAGTAGCGTTTATATGTGATGAAGATGTCAAAGAAATTCTTGAGGAATGGGCAGGCGATGAAAATAGAACAGTAAGTAACTTAGTTGAATCGATTGTCCTGGAAGCAATCAAGCGCACTGGGCGCAGCAAGAAAAGTAAAAACGACTGACCAGGCGATCGCCACGCATCAAATCCACCTGACATTGCAGGTGGATTTGATGCGGAAAATTTTCCGCAACGATACTGAACGCGCCCATCGTTAATCGCTTGATCTTATTGGCGTGTGCCAGTTAAGATCGTGCTTGCCTCCTTGTTTACGGTCACTTTTTGAACAGTAATGTGGTTTCTAAACAAAATGCCACCTTGCTGAGAAAATCGACCTCAATGACAAAAGTGGCATAGTTAAACATCAATAAAAACAACCGCGAAACCCTTCTCGCTTGCTTTTGAAACTTTCTCAGGGATTCAATGCAGATGAGGTTGCACGGTAGCACCCTAATACTAGCTGTTATGTGCTGCACTGCGCAAGGGTTTCCGATCAGAAACGAGAGGAAAACTCGATGAATAATACAGCAAAAAACAGAATAGAAGTAACTAAGAACGAGCCTTGTATCCACTGCGAAAAGCCTGATCATTGCTATAGGCTTACCAATGTGACCTGTTGCAAGCGAGGTGCAGATCCTGCAACAGGATGGTTCAAAACCAGCAAAACTGACAAAGAAGGGAATTACTACTACGCGCCTATACAAACTAAGCCGATCCGCCCAAAATCGAAGAAAGAGTATTTTTACAAGGATCGCAGCGGTCGCAACCTTGTAAAAGTAACCAGGATTGACGACGGCACGGGGACTAAGAAGTTTTACCAATCTCGTTGGGAGAATAACGGCTGGGTTACTGGGCTGACCGATGGAATTAAACCCAGAATTCCCATTTATCGATATGCAGAAGTGAAGCAGGCGATCGCAGAAGGTAAGACCATCTTTTTTGTAGAAGGTGAGGGCATCGCTGATCAGCTGTGGGCGCTAGGGCTAGCCG
>NZ_CAWMYC010000027.1:0-18150 GCF_963872035.1 Scytonema sp. HK-05 | reverse complement strand
TGTCAATGACGCTGGAAGCCTACACTGTACCCTCAGGTCAGTGTAGGTAGTTCACTCAGACTACACCATAACAAATTTTCTCGTGCCAATAGATGAGCTAACTCTTGAACGCCGGGAACTTGTCGCCATAACAGTGTTAGAGGATATTCAAAGTGTATACATTTATACTAAAATTTATTAATATTTCTCCTAAAATTCCCTTAAAAATGAGGGTAAAAGTCCCCCTTTTTAAGGGGAGTGGGGGGATCAAATAAAATATTTGATACTTCTCAAACATCCTCTTAGAACTGCGGCAATCATTAACGATAAATTGAGCACCCTCTCTCGCAATTTTAAAGACCTTCCAAATTAAAAAATATCCAACTTTTTTTGTGGGATGGGCTTCTGGGCTAGAAACCCACCCCACACAAGATTGGATAATTTCTTTGTTGAAAATCCCTAATTGCTTATAGTATTTTTGTTGGTTTGCGATTGCTGGAGTCAATAAGGTTTGTAAGACTTGCTTACAAACTGACAATCCCTCGTTTAACGGCAACAATCACCGCTTGAGTGCGATCGCTCACTCCCAATTTACTTAAAATTCGATTAACGTGAGATTTGACGGTGCTTTCACCGATACTCAAAGCGGTAGCAATTTCTAAATTACTCATTCCTTGCGCTATTAAACGGAGCACCTCTAGCTCTCGTTCACTCAGTTCTGGATTGCTAAGGCGCTGCACCAGTTTTGCCCCTACGGATGGTGGAATATACTGCTGACCGTGATGCAGACTGCGAATCGCACTTAGAAGTTCGTTGGGTTTAGCATCCTTGAGCATATATCCTTTAGCACCTGCGTGCAATCCGCGATAGATATCTTCATCGCCATCGTAGGTTGTTAGCACAATAATTCGGGCAGGTTCAAATTCAGCACAAATCGCACTAATGGCTTCAACCCCTCCGATTTGGGGCATTCGCAAATCCATCAGCGTGACATCTGGTTGGTATTCACAAAAGCGCTCGATCGCCTGTTGTCCATCTTCTGCTTGAGCAATCACCGTCATTTCTGGATCGCGGTTAATGATGGTTGCCAATCCTTGTCTGACAATGAAATGATCGTCAGCAATCAGAACACTAATTGTACTAGCTTGGCTCATAATAGACCCCATCCGAAAATTTGTAATCAACTTCGCGCAAGGGTTTGAGAGCAATCCTTGCACACTTGTTTGGAAAGTAAAAATCAGGATTTGATATGGTTAGTAATAGTTTAGAGCCGAAAAATACACAACTATCACTGCTGAGCGATGCTCGGTAGCAGCGGCTACGCGAACGCAATTTTTTCTTAACTTATATTAAGTTAGTAAAACGAAAGTACCAATTCACAATCTCACTAATCCACAAATTGTTAAAATTATCTTTCTATAAACATGGGGTTACAGAAGGAAGGTTAAGCAACTTTCCCCTGGTTCTGCATTCATCATAGAGATTTGACAAGCGATAAACTTGACTATCTCCTTGGCTCCACAATTCCATTAAACTCTACTGCTAACTGAGTTCAAGCCTAAAAATTTCTGACTTAATTCTGACTTGTGACTGATTGATTGAGTATATAATCTGTATGGGTTTCGTCGGATAAGCCATGTCTAGATCGCTCAGGGTTAGTAAAAAATGCATTGAGCAAGTTAAATTGGCAGTTAGGCGTAACGGCTTTGCTACCCAAAGAGCTTTGGCTGATGATGCGGGACTATCTTTAGCCACAGTCAGCAACTTCCTGACAGGTAAACCCGTTGACTATAAAACTTTTGTAGAACTGTGTCATAGGTTACAAGTGGAGTTTGAAGAGATAGCTGAACTGGATGTTGCGGCTCGCTCTCAAGCCACGGATGAAAAGAATGAGACAAGGATTGCTAACAAACGCTTGGACTGGGGAGAAGCGATCGATGTTTCTGTATTTTATGGGCGCACACAAGAACTTACAACCTTAGAGCAATGGATTGTGATTGACCGTTGCCGAGTCGTAGCGCTGTTGGGAATGGGGGGAATTGGTAAAACCTCTCTGGCGACGAAGTTAGTACAACAGATTCAGGGGGAGTTTGAGTACGTTGTCTGGCGATCGCTCTACAATGCCCCACCACTTTTTGAGCTACTGGGTAACTTAATTCAATTTTTCTGTGACGTCCAAGCGAAAGAAGCTGATTTACCAAACAGCGTAGACGAAAGAATCTCACGACTGATTGATTATTTGCAAGCCTCACGCTGTATCATTATATTAGATAATGCTGAAACTATTCTCGAAAGTGGCGCTATTGCAGGAAGTTATCGAAAAGAGTATGAGGATTATGGTCAGCTAATAAAACGCTTAGGAGAAGTTACCCACAGTAGCTGCCTGTTGTTGACTTCTCGGGAAAAACCGAAACACGTGGCGTCACTGGAAGGAGAAGCACTAAAAGTTCGCTCATTACGACTCAGTGGTCTGAAAGCGGTAGATGGGCAGAAAATCTTTGAAGTTAAGGGTTTCTCTGGCTCTGAGTCAGAATTGCGAACAGTCGTTGAGCGCTATGGAGGCAACGCCTTAGCTTTGAAGATAGTGGCGACGACAATTCAAGATCTCTTTGATGGTAATCTTTCTGAATTTCTCAAACAAGACACGGCTGTTTTTGGTGACATTTGCGAACTTTTAGACCAGCAGTTTTCGCGCTTGTCAGATTTAGAAAAGGAGATAATGTACTGGTTGGCGATTAATCGTGAGCCAATTTCGCTATCAGATTTACGAGAAGATATTGTATCACCAGTACGACCACAAAAATTACTGGAGGCGCTGGAGTCTGCAGCACGGCGTTCTCTAATGGAGAAAAGCGCAGCAACCTTCACGCTACAACCTGTAGTCATGGAGTATGTGACTCAGCGATTGATAGATCACCTTTGTGAAGAGATTGAAACTGGAAATATCGAGCTTTTTAGGTGCCATGCTTTGATGAAGGCGACGGCGAAAGACTATGTGAGGGAGACTCAAATTCGCCTCATCCTTAAACCAGTTATAGATGGGCTGCTGGCTGTCTTTAGAAACAAAAGAAATCTTGAAAATCAGCTAAGCCAAATTTTAGCAAAGCTACGAGAGCAATCTCCGCAAGAACAAAGTTATACGGCGGGAAATATTCTTAATTTGCTGTGTCGTCTGGAAACAGATCTAACTGGTTATGATTTTTCTTATCTGACTGTTTGGCAAGCAGACTTGCGAAATGTGAATTTGCATCATACGAATTTCTCTTATGCTAATTTGGCTAAATCTGTTTTTGCGGAAACCTTCGGTGGAATTCTGTCAATAGCATTTAGCCCCGATGGAAAATTTTTGGCTACAGGGGATATGAATAGTGAGGTTCGGTTGTACCAAGTTGCTGATTGGAAACAACTGTACACTTTTAGAGGTCATACTGATTGGGTATCATCACTTGCCTTCAGCCCTGATAGTAGTATTCTTGTAAGCTGCAGTGAGGATCAAACAATCAACCTTTGGGATCTCAATACTGGTCAATATCTCAGAAGCTTGCAGGGACATGAAAAGGGGATTTGGTCAGTTGCTTTCAGTTCAGATGGGCAAGCGGTGGCCAGTGGCAGTGATGACAAAACCATAAGGATATGGGATGTTAGTACTGGTCAGTGCCTAAAAACTTTGCAAGGACATGATAACATGGTACGAGCAGTCGTTTTTAGTCCTGACGACCAAATGCTGACGAGTGGCAGCGTAGACAAAACGTTGAAGCAGTGGAATGTTCGCACTAGTCAATGTCTTAGAACCTTGCAGGGGCACGATGAGGCGATCTGGTCAGCTACCCTCAGCCCAGATGGGCGTATACTAGCTAGTGGTAGCAGCGATCAAACGGTCAGATTATGGAATGTTGACACTGGTCAATGTCTTATGACCTTGCAGGGGCACTCTGGCTGGGTTTTCTCAGTCGCTTTCAATCCTGATGGGCAAACACTGGCAAGTGGTAGTTGGGACCAAACGGTAAAGTTGTGGAATGTTAGTACTGCTGAATGCCTCAAAACTTTATATGTACATAATAATCTGGTGCGAGCAGTTGCCTTTAGCCCTGATGCTAAAACGCTAGTGAGTAGCAGTGATGACCAATCGTTCAAATTGTGGGATGTTAGTACTGGTAAGTGTCTAAGAATTCTGCAGGGATATAGTGATAAGGTCTGGTCAATTGCCTTAAGTCCTAATGGTCAAATGCTCGCTAGTAGCAGTGATTGCAAAACTGTGAAGTTGTGGAACATTAACAATGGTCAATGCTTTAAAACTTTTACAGGGCATGACAATGCGATCCGGTCAGTGGCTTTCAGTCCAGATGGTTGTACTCTGGCCAGTGGCAGTAATGATAAAACGATTAGGATATGGGATGTCAGTACTGGTCAATGCCGCAAAACTCTGAAAGGTCACACTAGTTGGATTTGGTCAATTGCTTTTAGCCCTGATGGACAAGTAATTGCTAGTAGCAGTCATGACCAAACACTGAAGCTATGGGATGTCTCAGATGGTAAGTGCCTCAGAACTTTACAACAAGAGAGTCATGGAGTTTTGTCAGTAACCTTTAGTCCTGACGGTCATACTTTAGCTACTGGCAGTCATGACCACACACTGAAGCTATGGGATGTCAAAACTGGACAATGCCTCAGAACTTTACAAGGACATACGGGCTGGGTTTGGTCAGTTGCCTTTAGTCCAGATGGACTAATCTTATCTAGTGGCTGTGGAGACCACAAGGTGAAGCTATGGGATGTCAAGACTGGTCAAGTCTTGAGAACCTTGCAAGGACATACGAGTTGGGTTGTCTCAGTCGCCTTTAGTCCAGATGGACAAACTCTTAGCAGTGGTAGCACGGATCAAAGGGTGAAGTTATGGGATGTCAAGACTGGTGAATGCCTCAAAACTTTACATGAACATAGTCAAGGAGTATTATCAGTTACCTTCGGTCTTGAGGAGTGTACTCTAATTAGTGGCAGTGAAGATGAGACAATTAGGATTTGGGATGTAAAGACTGGTAAGTGCCTGAAAACTCTAAGAAGCTCTAAACCCTACGAACGTATGAACATTAGTGGGGTAATTGGTTTTACAGAAGCTGAAAAATCTGCTCTGAAACATTTAGGAGCGATTGAGTATCAAGAGAACCAGTAACATAGTTACACTATGGAGAATTTTGTAGCCAGTAAGATTAGCTAGAATTGGTCACTCCCGATTATCAAACTTTCTACCTTACTGTGCGGTATATGCTCCATCTATTATCATATTATGCCCGATCACGAAGGAAGCCGCATCGGAACACAACCACAGTACAGCTTCTGCAACTTCCTCTGATTTGCCAATGCGTCCTATCGGATGCCCTGCTTTAAGTTGAGCGAGTTTGTCTTTTGGGACAGCAGCTAGTATATCGGTCTCAACACAACCTGGACTCACAGCATTGATTCGGATGCCGGATTGGGCATATTCTATTGCTGCTGCTCGAGTCAAGGCGATAATTCCACCTTTACTGGCACAGTAACTGGTAAGCCCCGTACAACCGACAACACTAGCGACGGAAGCCACGTTCACAATTGCACCGCCACCTTGTTTGAGCATCGCTCCAATCTCATACTTAAGACAAAGCCACGTTCCTTTGAGATTCACATCAAGTATATGGTTCCAGTCTTCTTCCAACATATTAGTGAGTAGACTGGAAGTTATAACACCGGCGTTGTTGCAAGCGTAGTCCAGACGATCATAGTAATCAATAGTCTTGTTGACTAGTACCTCTACTTTAGCAGCATTTGATACATCGGTCTTGACAAAAATAGCCTCACCTCCAAGCTCATGTATGCGGTGTACAGTCTCTTCTGAGTTGGTGATGCGACGACTAGCAACGACGACCTTTGCTCCAGCACGTGCAAACGCGATCGCAGTAGCCCGACCAATGCCTGATGAAGCTCCAGTAACCAGCGCGACCTTTCCATGAAATTGACCTATCATGAGTGTGCTCCTTTTGTCTGAATAGCTTTGTTTTCTACTACTGAGTAGTGATTGGGACTTTGAAACTTTATGGCGTAACAAGTACTTAAAACTCTTGCTCTTCAACGAAAATACATCCCCACCTGTCCGTGTCCCCCCACTCGCGGAGGGACTACAGGAAGTTTGATTTGTTGCAATCTTTAAGAGAATTGGTATTCAATATTGTTAGATAAGTCCAACAAAGCTCTTGTCTTTGGCTCTTTTGACTGCAAAGTTGGCTTTATGAACCGGAACAGGTCCTAGAGCGACATCACCCCAGCGCATCACGGTTGCAGTGGCGTTTGCTGATGCACCAAGAGAATAGACGAGAACCAGATCATTTTCATTAATTTTACCCAATTGTGCTGCGTGATACAAATTAGCAACCACAGGTATTGGTCCAACGTTTCCATATTGAGGGTAGAGGTTGATTGTGCGCTCTAAGTCAATGTCTAGTACACGGGCGCAAAAATTAACAAACCAGGCGGTTGTTGTATTAAAAACAAAGAAGTCGATTTGGTCAAGTGTGACGTTGGCGGCAGTAGCAGCACCGTTGCAGCAGGTACGAACATAATTAGCAAATGTACTGCTGATTATTCGATTTGCTCCCTTTCCTGACCTTAGAAATAATCGTGGCTGACCTTGGGAATCCTCTGCCAGTTCAGTGTAAAAAGCACCACAAGTTTCTGCGGTATGAACAGTTTTGCTGCCAAGAATTCCCTGGTTGGCTTGAAGTGGACTAACTACAAAGGCTCCAGCACCATCACCAGTTACCCACGACATGGTGTCTCTTTCATCAACAAAGCGAGAGTACGTACAAGAACTCACCACCAGTACATTGCGGTACTCTCCTGCTCGAACGAGTGTATTGGCAGTTTGGAGTGCAACCATAGCTCCTGAACACATTGAATCAAGATTCCAAGCGGCACATTGTAAACCGAGTTGCTCAGCGAGGAAAACAGCATTGCCAGGTATGATTTGCTCGCCAACGAGTGAGGCGACAATCATCAAATCGACATCATCGGGAGAAAGTTTAGCTGCGTCCAGAGCATCTTTAGCGGCTTTATACTCAAGTGTTAGTGACGACTCATCTGGGGCAAGTACTCGCCGTTCAACGGTACCGCGAAACGGGTCTGACAAATAAGGCATCATCTCCAAGTCAAACTCATTACTGGGAGTGGAATCAGCCAGTGAAAACAGCTTTGCTAAACTTCTTTGCTCGGACTGAGCAATTAACTCTGGATATTTATTGCGGTAGTAATCGTTTGTACGTATGGTGTTTGGAACGCTTAATGCAAGCGAGCGAATGCCTACTGGATGATACATGATAATAAACCTCCAATGAATTTGATTACTGTTGTAAATTTAGGCTGTTGATGAATTCTATTGTTGTTGTAAATTTAGGTTGTTGATACGACTTTTAATCGGTGCAGGTCGTGTGGGATCGATGACTACATCAACAATAAATGGACCAGTAGAGGCAAGTGCTTGCTCTAGGGCTTGTTGGATATCAGTCTCTGTTGCAACGCGAATACCATCAGCTCCCATCGCTTGAGCAATTTTAAGGAAATCCACTTGCGGAATGTCTGTATCCATGCCTTGAAAGCCTTGCATCATCGAGCCTTGTTTGCACATGTTGTAACATCCGTCATTAAGTACAATCCAAACAGCAGGAATCTGGTGTTGCACCGCAGTGCTGATCTCACTGTTCATGAGCATGGCACCATCTCCAACGATCGCAACAGCTTTACCATTACGAGCTAGGGCAGCACCCACGACGCCCGTGACAGCATGACCCATTGCTCCAAACCCAGTACTGACTCGATAACGACCCGGCTTGTTAAATCGCAGCATATGATTTCCCCAAGCAAACGAGTTACCTGCCTCAGTTATCACCAATGCATCACTGCCTTCGACGATGATCCGTTGGATCGCATTCATAAGTAGCTCGGGTCGTACTAGACCATCAGCACTTGGATTGATAACATTACGCTCGGGTTTTGTGGGCAGTGAGGCGACTGTTGACCGACTAGTACGCTTTGGGAAGTATTTCAGCAATGCTTTTACAAACATTCCCACGTCAGACTGAATGGCAAATGTTTTAGCTGATGGATATGCGGTTCCTGGTACCTCAGGATCAATGTCAACATGCACAAAACCTCCAGGAGGGATCATCGCAGGGTTCCAAAACGAGGTAAACTCACTCAGTCGCGTCCCTAACACCAAAGTATGCAAAGGACGTTGCTCTTGCATATATGTCACAACAGATGAATGCCCTGCAAAGCCGGTAACTCCAATAAACTGAGGATGGTCCTCTGGAAAAATACCTTTGCCGCGTGGTGAACACATGACCGCAGCCCCCGTTCTTTCGGCGAACTCGCGAATTTCAAAAGCAGCAGAACGAGCACCAAAACCGACCCAAATGGCAAACGGACCAGAAGACAGCAACCGTAAACACTCTGAGATGGTTTCTTCACTCACAGTTGCCACAGAATGAGAAAGAGTCGTTTGTGGTAACGATGTTTTGAGCAAACTCGTCTGGATAGCCGTAGGAATACTGACATGAGCTATGAAACTTCCTGGTCTAGCTAAGCCTAGAGTTAGCCTTCTTTGGACTTCTGGCAGTTCATCACTGCTTTCAAGGGTAGTAGCATAATCGAACATTGAACCCGAGGTAAAAATACCTGCGCTGGGCATTGTGTAAGCGCTTGTTTCTTGAAAAGCCCAGCGTCCGCGCTGCGCTGTTGATGTGGAAGGCGACAGGAAAATCACCTTAGCACCTTCCCAACGTGCAGCAAAGAGCCCGGTCAGAGCGTTTGTGATACCTGGACCTGCTGTGGCAAACACCACGACAGGGCGACCACTAGCAAAGTATGCCTCGCAAGCAGCAAAAGCGGCTCCTGCTTCATGACGAAAGTGAAGCACCTCGATTGAGCTATTCTCCAGTGTATGCCATACAGGAGCGATCGCACCTCCCGAAACACCAAAGGCATATTGCACTCCCAAATCTTCCAGTATTTTGGCGATCGCCTCAGCTACTGACACAGGTGCAACTTGCTGACTTGTTTTAAGAGACACGATGTCCAATTGTGGGTTTAACTGGACATTTACAAAAGGTGAGGGGGTTAAAGATGACTCAGATGGTGAGACTAGGGCAGATACAGATTTATACTTAAAGCCCATAGTCTGATTTGGTAAAATTTCGAGATGGCTGTCGAGTTCTAACTTTTCGACTTCAGTTGAGTGGATTGGAAAGGATTTAAAGCTCATATAAGTAAAGGTAGATGCGTAAAAGTTGGCAACCCGTCAGTTTATCTTTCGTTTGTTGTTCCCTGAATGGAAGTTAAGCTTGAAGTGTGCTTAATTAATAAGATAAAAAAAACTGCTAAATTACACACTTACCAAAAGTGCTGTGTTGAATACCAAACCCGGCTTCAAAACATACACTTTTCTGTATACACGGCTTGGGCTGCTTTTAATAAAATAAGCGCATACACACATACATTGAAGACAAGCGCAAATTTATTAAATGTTATTAATTTTTCGTACAATTCACTGTTTACCTAAAAAAATATTGACTTTTAGAAGTTTATGTGCATAAACAACTTATCGGTTTATTTGATAAAACAATTAGGTGGTAGATACTTGGGTTTCAGGTTCGCTATGAACGTGATATCAGAAAGAACTACGGTAAAAGTAAACTTTGAGGAATTGATGATGAGTCAAGAAAAGCAAAAGATTCTAGTAGTAGATGACCACCAATTAATCCTGACAGGAAGCCTCGACGTGCTACGACAGAAGTACCCAGACGCGGAAATTCTCAAGGCTAAAACTGCACAAGAAGCTTTTGATATACTAGAAAGTTCTCAACTTGACCTTGTTGTCATGGACTTGTCCATTCCATACAAGACCGGAATGACCGCCCATATTGATGAGGGTCTTCAACTACTGAAGATTTTGATGAAAAAATATCCTGCACTAAATATCGTGGTGCAAAGCAGTTATGTTAAAGCACTGGTGCGGATTAAACATGAAATTGACGACCATCAAGGGGGCTTTGCGATCGCCGATAAAGGACTGTCCGAAAAAGAGATATTAACTAGGGTTAACTTAGCGCTACAAGGGGGAACGCATACAAAAGATATAAAAACAGCACTGGAATTTAAGCCTGAGTGGCTAGAGGTACTGGGGCTAGCATTTGAAGAAGGATTGCAAGATAAGACTATTGCTGAACGAATGCATATGCATGAAAGGACAATTCGTTCATACTGGACTAAAATCCAAGACGTTTTGGGCGTTTATCCTGAAGATTGCAGACAAGAAGGCAAGAATATGCGGATTCAAACGAGAATCCGTGCTAAAGAAGAAGGGCTAATTGACTAATAAGGAGTTAGGAGTTCATGATTCATGGTTGAAGCTTCTGGAACGCAGATTTGGAGAAAAATTAAGAAAGAAATTGCTATTTGGCGTACAGGAGCGTTACCAGGATTTGCAGTCTTGGCGATTGTCACCATCGCTCGCTTCAGTGGGTTACTTCAGCCTCTAGAGTGGATGGCACTTGATAACTTTCTCCATCTACGTCCTGCTGAGCCTATGGATAATAGAATCACGATTATCGGCATTAATGAAGATGATATCGCGAGTGCAAAAACATATCCTATACCAGATGGCGAGATTGCAGCAGTTATCAGGAAAGTACAGAATTATAAGCCGAGAGTTATTGGTTTAGATCTTGTTAGAAATGTACCTATTGAGCCAGGTCATCAAGAACTGGTTGATGTATTGAAACAGAGTAAAAATATAATTGCTATTGAGAAAGTTTTACCTAATCAAATAGCTCCGCCGTCGCATATTTCTTCTGAACAAATAGGTTTTGCAGATGTTATACCTGATAAAGATGGTAACTTCAGGCGCGTTCTTCTGAGTACACCATCATTAAAGAATGGTCAAAGCTACAAGTATTCCCTATCTTTGCGTTTAGCAGAACATTATTTATCCCGTGAAGGTATTACTTTAGAAAATGGTATTCGTGATCCCGATACTATGCGGTTTGGCTCAATTGAAATCCCTCGCTTTTTGCCCAACACTGGGGGATATGTAGGAACAGATGCCGGTGGGGTTCAAACATTACTCAATTGGCGGAGTGGAAAAAAAGCATTTCGAGTTTTATCTCTTAATGATATTAAAACTGGCAAATTTCAGCCAGAATGGCTGCGCGATCGCATTATTTTGATAGGTATAACTGCTCCTAGCGTTCCAGACTACCTTTATACTAAAGCAATTGCTGATTTGAAAAGTTTTGATCAAATTTTTGGAGTAGAATTTCACGCTCATGCTTGTTCCCAAATCATTAGCGCAGTTCTTAATAAACGACCACTGTTAAAAGATTGGTCAGATAAGTGGGAATATTTGTGGATAACAGTTTGGGGTTTTATCCCCATTATTATCGGACGACTGACTCAATCTGTACTTAAGAATCTGTTTGCTGTTGGTGTTACTAGTCTTTTCTTAGTTGTAGGTAATTATCTGCTTTTGACAATCGGTTGGTGGATTCCGGTTGCACCAAATTTGTTAATTTTAGGTATCAATGGTGTAGGTCTCAGTGCTTTTGCTTTTTATCAACGCGACCAAGCTTTGCAATCTCAAATTAATGAACGCCAACGCACAATTGATGTTACATTTACTCTTATTCATAATGGACCCTTACAGACACTAGCTAATACTTTAAGATGTGTTCAGGAGCAGAACTTTCCAGCGGAGAAATTACACTCGCAATTGAAAAGCCTTAATTCTGAAATTCGGGCAATTGGTGAATATCTAAAATTGGAAGCCCTAGATCAGGAAGAAAGCCTTCGTATTGGGAGTGGTTTAAAACTAGATTTAAAACTTCCCATTCACGAACTTTTTTATGAGGTTTACACCAGTACATTAGAGCGAGACCTTCCCTTTTTTCAAAATGTTAAAGTAAAAGCTCGCTCATTTGACCCCATTGGGGAGGAGTATTTGAGTCTTGAACAGAAACGAGAACTTTGCCAATTCTTGGAAGAAGCTTTATGCAATGTTGGAAAATATGCAGTAGGAGCTAAATACATCCAAGCCACTGGCAAGGAAAATCAAGGATGGTACACTCTTAGCATTAAAGATAATGGATGTGGCATCAGTTCAAATTTAGAGAATAAAGGCACAAAACAGGCTATAAATTTAGCTTGTAAATTGGGAGGTCATTTTAAGCGAGAATCTGTTTCTCCCCGTGGAACTTTATGTGAGTTAACCTGGTTCCTAGGAGGTAGCAAAGGTTGTATCGGAAAAATCCGAAAGCAACTTAAATCCTTTTTTAATAGTGCCAAAGATGGGTAAGTAAATATTAATACCAATTCTCTATAAACTTGCACTAAATAATTACCTCTTTCTTCCTTGGCGTACTTGGCGTACTTGGCGGTTCATTTTTTAATATTAAGTGCATCTTCATGGAGAATTGGTATAAGTAGGGTGTGTTACGGCGATGCTTGGATTTCGGAATTTGAGAGAGTGAGGATTAGCCGTAACGCACCGAGAAAGATGGTGCGTTAAGCGTTGCTATAACGCACCCTACAATTTAAGGTTTACTTTATAAATCATCTCTTAAATCCTTTTTTGGTAGTGCCAAAGATGTAAAAAACCCTGATCACGACGGCGATGTAGAGACGTAGCATGCACTTTCATTACACATCACCAAATTTCACCAAAAATTTTTAACTCAACCGTATTGGGTTAAAAAGGTTGATATCGTAACAAGAAATAAAGTCCATTATCTTGCAAGGAGTCTCCCCTATTGCTCACCCCAACTAATGGAATACCATAATCTAAGCGGACATCCAAACTACGGTTAATTTGCCATTCCACACCCAAACCCAAGCCTGCAATTAAATTCGGATCTGGGTTAGCATCACGGTTATTCCACCCAGTGCCTATCTCAAAAAATGGCGTGATTTGTAGGGTTCTAGGATCAGCGGTGACGGGAATGCGGAGTTCAAAAGAAGCGACAACGCCATTATCAGATACTACTTGGTTTTGCCGATAGCCCCTAACCGTATCTACACCACCAATACTAAACTTTTCTAATGATAGAAGAGAATCTGGCGTTAACTGGGTATCGATGCGAGTTACCAGCAAGGCTCTTGGGGACAATTGCTGCACCCACTGGAACTGTCCTAACCAGGAAAAGAAGCGTCCATCGGTACCTGTGTTATTGATGGTTGCATCAAAGGCATCAATGCCAAAGCTGAATTGCGATCGCGCTGCTAGCACTTGTGTTGCAGTCCGATTTACCCAGTCTTGGTAAAACCGAATCACGGTGATTCTGGATCTCCCGTTTTCTGGTCCTTGTGAAAACGAGTAGGGAATGTTATCCAGAATAAAGGTTTGATTGCGACGCAAGTCTAACCCTACACCAATAGCAAACTCAGATTCAGGGGATTGCACTAACGGTTGGCGCAGACTGAGGGAAAAGGTTTCGGACTGGCTGCGAATACCTAAGTCTTGGAAAGGGACTTCGATAATATTGCTGTCGTTGTTGCTATAGCGGAAGCTCAGAGTGCCATTGCGAGGTAAAAGCGGCACGGTGTAGCTGAAATCGTAGAGATTGAGCCCCTCGGTGCGTCCGTATTCAGCAGTCAGGCGATCGCCGAAGCCCAACAAGTTATCGTGAGTCACAAAGACACTACCCTGAATTGAACCGATGCTAGGAGATTGGTTGTTGCCAATGATAATGCCTGCATGAAATGCAGGAGCTTCTTTCAAACGTACTTGTAAGATATTGCGCCCTGGGGCACTACCTGCGGTTAACTCAGCATTCACCCGTTCTAAAAGCGGATCAAGCTGCAACAGTTGCAGTGCTTCCTCTAGGCGTTGGCGGTTTAAAGGAGCTTTGGTGGCGCTCCTCAAGCGACGAAGCACGTATCCTTTTCCCAGGCGGCTTAAACCAGTAATTTCTATTCGCTCTAGTTCGCCTTCTACGACTTGAATTTGCACAATACCTTTGTCAAGAGCTTGGTTGTTGGGCAAAAATGCACCGGAAGTGACGTAACCTTTTTTGACGTAAAGCTCGGTGATAGCAGAGCGCAAGGCGGTTAGGTCTTCAAAAGTAATTTTCCGGTTTTCATATTTCTTAACTAACTGACTAATTTCCTCTTTGAGAACGGTATTGCCTAAGACTTCAATCTTCTTAATGTAAAAGCGAAGGTTTGTGGGAGGAGAAGGTGCGGTGGGTTGAGGAGTGGGAGGTGTTTCGAGATTGGGTGGTGTTGGTGGTGCGCTTGGAGTAGAGGGGATGGGTAGAGGTTTAGTGGGTTTGGGAATAATTTCTTCAACACGCCCTGGTGCGGTTGGGGGAATGGTAACTCTCGGCGGTGGGGTTGATTGTGCAACTCTTAAGTTGGGGTTTAGGTAAAAAATTGTAGAACTTTCAGAGCCTAAAGTGGTGTCACGTAGAAAATCGCTGCTTTGGGCAAAGACACAGATATCTAAAGAAGTGGCGATCGCTCCTATGCACCCTAACAACCCTGCTACACTCAATGTCCAAATGCGTACTGCAAAGTAAAGTTGTAGGTATTCG
The DNA here is from genome assembly GCF_963872035.1 of Scytonema sp. HK-05. Taxonomy (NCBI): domain Bacteria; kingdom Bacillati; phylum Cyanobacteriota; class Cyanophyceae; order Nostocales; family Scytonemataceae; genus Scytonema; species Scytonema sp. HK-05. Next base: position 3,562 of record NZ_CAWMYC010000027.1, on the reverse strand, counting down.
CTCCAGTACACAATTTTAACCCCACCATTAACAGCATATTTCAAACCTTCTCTGAAACTAAACGTTAGTAATAAATATAGTATTTTTACTTGTTTAACACAAAATACTTTTACTAACAAGTTAACCAGATAACAAAGAAATAAAAAACTGATAGATGGGGAGCATCGCAAATATGTAAATTTATTTTTATGCTAAGTGAAGCGAAGCATCTTTTTAATCACCGTGGACTTGAAATTCTTCCCTCCTGTTCCTTCGCTTCGCTCAGGACTAAGCTCCGAATTGCCTTGAGTATTTTGGTAAAATTGGGATACTCCCGATAAAATGTTGCTTAATATGTGAATGTTTTTAATGGTATATTAGCCAGCTATAAGCCTTATACAAGACTGCATTTGACACTCACTTGAATTTACCAAATTAATATTTAGAAGATTTTTTGTAATTAAAAATACTTTTTTATATTAGCAAGAATAAATTAAAAAGCCAATTTACTTTGCATTTAAATTTTCCAAAAAAGATTGACAGTTAAATAACCCCCAGATAACTGTTTGTATCAATCAGATAATGTCAGGAATGCAATTGATACATTTGATAAACAACTACAACATTTGAGGGTTCATATCTTCCCCTCAGTGTATTCTTCATGGTTTAATTTACAGTAAATAATTTATCAACAAAAAAATTTAGATCCAGCTAAAAATTGATTTTTGTTTTTCAGTAAAAAATTATTCATGAAAATTGACAGAATAAAGAATATGTTATATGAAAGAAAAATTTTGGCTACTTATAGCAGATTGCAAGTTCGTGAAGTACAGAAGTACCCCACCCGCGCTGTCGCGCACCCTCCCCTTGCCAAGGGGAGGGTTGGGGAGGGGTGTACTCCATTTAGATGCAAAGCGCTGTATAGCAATTCTCTGTGACATTGCACTTTATTTACCGTCCGCCGACTGCATCCCCCCCTACCAAGGGGGGACTACAAGGGGGTTGAATAAGCGTGCATCTTCATGGAGAAACCGTATTAGAAGATTGCAATTAGGGTTGGCAGGTTGCTGGGCCTTGGTAGGTGCGTACGCATTGACAACATCTGAGCAAGCCCATGCACAAATAACACCAGATGCTACGCTGTCTTCTGAAAGTTCTGTCGTAACACCTAATTTAGTGATTCGTGACTTAGCAAGCGATCGCATTGATGGCGGAGCAATTCGCGGTAGTAATCTCTTCCACAGTTTTCGAGAATTCAACGTGGGTGAAGCAAGAGGAGTTTATTTCACCCATCCTGAGGGAATTAAGAACATTCTCACTCGCGTGACGGGGACGAGTCGCTCCGAGATTCTGGGGAGGCTTGGTGTATTGGGTAATGCCAACTTGTTTTTGCTCAATCCCAATGGAATTCTATTTGGTCAAAATGCGCGATTGGATATTCAGGGTTCGTTTGTTGGTAGTACGGCAAATAGCTTGAAATTTGCTGATGGCTTTGAGTATAGCGCCACTGCACCACAGGCTACATCATTACTCACCCTCAGTGTGCCTGTGGGTTTGCAATATGGAGCAAATCCAGGAGGGATTCAGGTTATAGGCGATGGTCAGGGTTTAAGATTAACATCTGATTTAATTGATACAACGAATGCTCTACGGGTGGAACCGAATCAAACGTTAGCGTTGGTGGGTGGTGATATTAGCTTAGAAGGAGCAACCATCAAAACTGCTGGCGGACGGATAGAACTGGGGAGTGTTGCAGGAAATAGTTTTGTCAGCGTCACCCCCATTAATAAAGGTTTCGCCTTGGGCTATGATGGGGTGCAAAATTTTGGCAATATTCAACTATCGCAACAAACAGCAGTTGATGGTAGTGGCGCGGGCAGTGGTGATATACAGGTAGTGGGCAGGCGCGTCACCCTGAGCAATGGTTCTCAAATAGAGGCAAGTACTCTCGCAACAGAGTCTGGTGGGTCATTGAAAGTCATCGCGACTGAGTTGCTAAAGATAACTGGTATTTCTAGTGATGATCCGTTGCCCACCACCGGCTTGTTTTCTGCTGCTTACCCAGGCGCTACCGGGAATGGGGGTGATTTGACGATTAATACCAGTGAGTTGCTGATTCAAAATGGGGGACAAGTTAGTACTGCCACATATGGTAGTGGCAAAGGAGGGAATTTGGCACTCACTGCCAACAAGGTGCAACTGATTGGTACCTCTGGTGATGGTCGCTTTGCCAGCGGCTTGTATTCTGCTGCTAACCCAGGCGCAACCGGGAATGCGGGTGATTTGACGATTAATACCACTGAGTTGCTGATTCAAAATGGGGGACAAGTTAGTACTGCCACATATGGTAGTGGCAAAGCAGGGAATTTGGCACTCACTGCCAATAAGGTGCAACTGATTGGTACCTCTAGTAATGGTCAGTTTCCTAGCGGCTTGTTTTCTGTTGCTAACCCAGGCGCAACCGGGAATGCAGGTGATTTGACGATTAATACCAGTGAGTTGCTGATTCAGGATGGGGCAGCTGTTAGTGCTAGCACATTTAGTAGTAGCAAAGCAGGGAATTTGACAATCACAGCCAACAAGGTGCAACTGATTGGTACCTCTAGTGATGGTGAGTTTCTCAGCAGCTTGTATTCTCAAGCTGCTTCAGGCTCAACCGGAAATGCGGGTGATTTGACGATTAATACCACTGAGTTGCTGATTCAAAATGGGGCACAAGTTGATACTGGCACATTTGGTAGTGGCAATGGAGGGAATTTGACACTCACTGCTAACAAGGTGCAACTAATGGGTTTTTCTAGTGATGCTCAGTTTCCCAGCGGCTTGTTTTCTGGAGCTGATTCAGGCTCAACTGGGAATGCGGGTGATTTGACGATTAATACCACTGAGTTGCTGATTCAAAATGGGGCACTAGTTAATACTGGCACAGCTGGTAGTGGCAATGGAGGGAATTTGGCACTCACTGCCAACAAGGTGCAACTGATTGGTACCTCTAGTGATGGTCGCTTTGCCAGCAGCTTGTCTTCTCAAGGTGATTCAGGCTCAACTGGGAATGCGGGTGATTTGACGATTAATACCACTGAGTTGCTGATTCAAAATGGGGGACAAGTTAGTGCTGGCACATTTGGTAGTGGCAATGGAGGGAATTTGGCACTCACTGCCAACAAGGTGCAACTGATTGGTACTTCTAGTAATGGTCAGATTCCTAGCGGCTTGTCTTCTCAAGGTGATTCAGGTTCAATCGGGAATGCGGGTGATTTGACGATTAATACTGGGGAGTTGCTGATTCAAAATGGGGCACTAGTTACTGCCCAGGCGCGAGGTCAAGGAAATGCAGGCAACATCAATATTAATGTTGCCAGACTCTTAAGGGCTACTAACGGTGATATCACCACTACTGCAGAACGCTCTTCCGGAGGTGCCATCACCATTACAGCAAAGGACATCCGCCTGTTTGGTGACAGCGACATTGCAACCAACGTCTTGAGTGGCGTAGGTGGCGGCGGTAACATCACCCTCAATGCTAACTCCATCATCGCCCTCAATGACAGCGATATCCTTGCATTTGCCCGAGATGGAAGAG
>NZ_CAWMYC010000026.1:0-18846 GCF_963872035.1 Scytonema sp. HK-05 | reverse complement strand
TTTGTTGCTCTAGCCCGGTAGGGTCAAACGGTGCTGGTATTGGCGGCAGTGCTGAAACCTGCTCTTGCAGTTGGGCGGTGCTTTGGCTTAACTGTTCTATTTGCTGTAGCTCCGAGCGCTGGTTAAATGCCTCTGTCAATGAGATCACACAAGCTTGCAACTGCTGAATTTTCTGGTTAAAGTCTTCGATTTCCTGCTTGGTGGCACTCTGGCTGGTAATCTGTTTTGTGTGGATAAGTGCTGTTTTCAGTTCCTCAATCTGTTGCTCCAGGTTAGTGGGGTCAAAGGGTGCTGGTATTGGGACAGCAGACAGAGTTTCAACTGAGGTGCGTACCGATTGCATCTGTGCTGACAGTTGCTGACCTACGTGTGTGACGCGAGTACCCATTTCAGACGAGACAGCAGTTATATTCTCCTGTAACGCCTGCTCAAATCGGCGTCGGTTGATCACGCTCAGCGAGAGGGCTAAACTCAGGGGCGCAGCCGCATAGATCAGCTGCTGGGAAAAAACTGCAAATACGGACCCAGCGACAGAACCCGCTACAGAGACAGTTTCTGTTATTTCCAACCCATTGCGGTTAGTGAAGTCTTTCATTCGCTACACCCTTAGTGTTTTCTTTGCCTATCATAGAAAACTTAACATGTCCGCAGTCCCAGAAGAGTTGCGGAGTTTTTATAGCAAAATTCCATCCATCTTATATAATAGTGGCTTGTCTTGTGCTTGGGCAAGGAGTCCGAAAATTAAGGAAGACCTTAAAGCAGTGCCTAAGCACCGCTTGTAAAAATCTACGCATATCTGGGCAATAATGCTCAAATCTATGTAGAAGGAACTTGGCGGTTTATGTTCCTTTGAAATCATCTTTAACACTTTCGTTTGCTCTGGACAGATTGCTCTGACCATCGCTTGACCAAAGGCTCCCAGTTAGAGATAGCATAGAAGTTGTGACGCTTAATGCTAGATTTCTTAATCAAATTATTCAGTTGATACCAATAGCTCCATACGTGCTTTCCATCCTTCACGGGCAGATAGGCGGTTATGGAGCCTGGAATATTTTCAGTCAATCTCATGGCACGTCGTGCAATAGCCATAGCGGCAGCTTCATCACTGGCTAGTCCATACTGACGTGCATATTTCACTAAACCAATAACACTGGTGTAAGCTGGATTCACCTTCATGAGGTAAATTCCTCGGTTACTCAAAATGCTTTCCAATAACTCGTAAAATCGGCTGTACGCCCAGCTAGAAAGCATCCGAGCATATTTTCTACCTCGTTCAGATAGCTGTTCTTTCTTGGTAGAAAAGTCTAATTCTTCGCAAGCAACAGGACAAGCAAATGTATCTGCCAATGTCGCTAGTTGCAAGCAGGCATCAACGATTTGACCATCTTGTTTACCGGATGGCAGCCCCATTTGTAATGGGATTTGTCCATGAGCTTTGAGATTGCCATCACCATCAACATATGCCCAACCAATTGAACCAGGATTCATGTCAATCCCGATGCAGCCATAGGCAGAATGCCTTGAGACGCGCTGTACTGGCGTTGGAGTGAATTGTACAGCTGCATTCCACTTACGATCCTTGCGGTAAAAATGCCATGTCTTAGAGCCATCCTTGGGCAACCTGTTAATGTTGCGGTCAAAGTTGCCCAGCTTGGTCTGTACGTATTTGCCAAATCTTGATTCCAAGCAAGCTGGCACACGGAATTTAAGGATATCACCATCCCATTGACAGACCTGATTTCCAAATGACTCATCCTTAGAGCCAACTACAAACGCTTGATTCTTTGGGATAACTGTTTGAATCGGTGCGATTTTTAAATACTCTATTTGTTTAGTTAACTGGTAAGCACGACGCTTTTTATTGTGAATTTGGAAGCGCAGATTCTTCCAGTTAGTATCACGATATTGGAGAGAACAGGAGAAAGTAAACCTGCATCCAGTCTTTGACTTATGCCAATTCTTCTTGGCATAAAAATTTTGAGAATCACTTAACTTTTTATCAGACTTAGTAATCCATAAATTGATGGATTTAAGCTTACCTTCTAACGTTTTGATGTGACGTTTCCTATGCTCTTTAGATGCGTCTACCGCACCTTGAGCATGACTAATTACACCGTTGGCATGACGTTTTGAGATGCCGTAAGCCGTTTGTAAATGAGTGTTCCAGCTAGATTTGTTGAATGTTTGACCAGATAAAATGAAGCTGACTGTCTCACACGCTGCTTTGTGGAATACCGGACTGTAAGCAGCCAAAAACATCTCAAATTCTGTGAGACCTAAACTATTTAATTCTTCTGCTGGAGTCGGTAATCCTTTAACATACGTGAGAGTTGCCATCTATTTCACCCCTTCGGGGTTCGGCAGTTGCTCCTGGGGGAAACCCCCATGACCGCACTGCCTCACCTCATCAATTACATTCGATATACCATCAATCAATTTCTTGTTTTTACGACTTCTTGCACCATAAAGACGCGCTGAAAATACAGTCACAAGCTCAATCATATCTTGGACTAATTCTTGCTCAAAGCTCAGTTCTTCAGCAGATTTATTAATAATTACTACTTCGGTCTCCATCTCTTCGCAGATAGCAAATACCAATTCAGCACCGAATCGTAACAATCTATCTTTGTGAGTCAGAACTAACCTGCCAACATCGCCTTGCATAATGCGTTTCAGAAGTTTTTGAAGTCCTTTTTTCTGATAATTCAAGCCACTTCCTAAATCTTGAATGGTTTCAAATTGCCAACCATTTGAACCACTGAAAGCTTCTAAAACTTGAATTTGTCTGGTCAAATCGTTCTTTTGGTCATGACTTGAAACTCTTGCATAATTGATAGTTATGCGGTCATCTAGCTGCTTTAAGTCACGCGGTGTAATGCGTTTGATGTCTGCTAAGTAGAAGCGTCTATGTCCACTGGGAGCGCGTTCAAATCTGATTTTTCCTTGGTCTGCCCACCTCCTAATTGTGTCTACCGAAACTCCTAATTCCTTGGCAGCATCACCGATGCTGATAGTCACTGATTGAATGTCCTCCATATTTTTGTCTGTGAGCGAGAATACATTCAATTATATGGGTATTCAGAAAGATTTGCCAGTATATGCCCAGATATTTTTACTCAGCTACACACCCTTCCCATAGACAGTTAACGTGTTTTCGTGATAATCGAAATCCCCCACTGTTAACTTTGCAACCTGTCCCCTACGCAGGACGTTTGCCCAAAGCAGCAGAAATAAGGCATAATCCCGCTTCCCTTTAGCACAGGTCGTATCAATCACATCAAATACCTTATTGTACTCATCCACTCCCACGCCTTTGGTGTCTCTGTATTTTGTCACTTTCAATGACTCGATGCGATCGCCATCAAAATGGTACTGACACCGCTTCAGATTCCGCCCCACCTTAATTAAGTATTTTATAGCAGCTACCAGTTGACGTGGTGATTAATGTACTGTCCATGAAAGCGGTTGTACTGAATCGCTTTCATTAAGTCTGCACTCGCTTCCATACTCCCCGGCAAGGTGAATCGTTGGTATCAAGCTCGTGATATCAACGATTCTGCGTTTTCGCTCATTTCGTTTATTGCGCTCATTTTGAATGAGAACTATCATAAGTGAATAACGCGGGGCGCAATTTGATATCAAACAATGACTCTCTAGTATTTATGGCACTTAATACTCACCAAACAATTGGATGTGTTGCACCTACAGAAGAAGACACAACTCTGGCACAAGCTAGTAGTCAAGCTTTGGCATCCTATGTACAGGATAAGACGACTGACCGCACTCTGACGGTTATTTTGCATTCGGGAAAGAGTGAGACAGTAACGATACCAGCGTCTGCATTTGGTCTGCTCGTTGATATCTTGGCGCAGATGGCTCTTGGGAATGCTGTGACGCTTATCCCCGTCAAGAAGGAACTCACTACCCAAGAAGCTGCTGATATCCTAAATGTCTCTCGCCCTTATTTAGTGGATTTATTGGAGTCTGGAGAAATTCCGTTCCGTAAAGTTGGGACACGTCGGCGAGTACGTTATCAAGATTTAATGGACTACAAAAACCGGATTGATGCTAAACGAATGCAAACTCTTGAGGAGCTTACTGCTCAAGCTCAAGAACTCAATATGGGATATGACTGAGCGGACTACTAGCCTACTGCTAGTAGAGTGAAGATCATGTCTAATTTTACCGCTATTTATGATGCCTGCGTTTTATACCCAGCGCCGCTCAGGGATTTTCTGATGTGGCTTGCGCTCACTGACTTATTTAGAGCGCGATGGACCCAAGAGATTCATGCTGAGTGGATACGAAATGTTCTCAAAGAACGTCCTGATTTAACAATTGAACAACTCACCAGAACCAAAAATCTGATGAATACCCATGTCCGAGATTGTCTCGTGACAGGTTATGAAGCATTAATCCCAGGTCTTATCCTCCCAGATCCAGATGACCGCCATGTCCTTGCTGCTGCGATTCAATGTAATGCCTCGGTTATAGTCACTTTCAACCTCAAGGATTTTCCAGAGCAAGCTCTTGCACCATATGGCATTGAATCTCAGCACCCAGATGAATTTATCCTACATTTGATTGACCATTACCCAGCAGAGGTTTGTCAAGCAGCCAAAAAACACAGAAGCACTCTCAAAAATCCACCATCAACTCCTGATGAGTACCTAGAAAGACTTTTAAGGCTGGGACTGACGCGCTCAGTGACGGAGCTGCGGGAATTTTGTTATGACATTTAGGGATTGAATCGCTTATGACCAGAGTTGTGGTTGAGGTAATCAACGTTGCTTACCAATTGAGCCAAGGAAAAGAAATTGGTGACAACTACGAATATGGATGGATGAAGGCGTTTGACACCTCGGAGTTAAATGAACTGGTCGCAGAGGTAACTAATGCATGTAGTGTTGGTTACGTGTCTGGTGATTGGAACGAGCTCGATGTCGTGATACATGAGTGGCATGAAAGTGCCATAGCAATTAATAGTCCAGAATTGGAAAAAGCTTTCAGTGACTCTAAAGACGAAGTGCTATTGACTCCACCGACTACTGAAAGCGTTATTGCATAAACCAAGCGAAAATTGTGGGCAAGCACAAAGCCATGATGTAACGTAATGACAAGGTTCTTGCCTTAGACACCGATGAGCAAAGCTTCGTGCCCCTACCGCGTACTGTATCCAAACGAGAACCGCTATAATTCAACTTTGTCGTCGATGGTTAGCTGCTTGCGTCAATAAAGACTCAGCAAAAGCGATCGCCTCCTGTGCCGACTTCCCACCAGCTAACTGTGCCAATTCTTCTCGGCGCTTAGTTAAATTATCCAAGGATGTGACTCGGACAACGGTACGCTGGTCAGGATGTCCGTTGTTTTCTTTATCACCTGTTTTTTCAGTAATCACTTGCTTATCGACCCGGAAATGTCGGTCTGCCATTGCTGCAACGAGAGGTTGGTGTGTGACACATAATACTTGGGAAATTTGACCCAACTGATGCAATTTTTCGGCGATCGCCTGCGCTACGCGTCCGGAAACCCCAACATCAATTTCATCAAACACGAGTGTCGTATCAGCATCAGCTTGGGAAAAACAAGCTTTTAGCGCTAGTAAAAAGCGGCTCATTTCACCGCCAGAAGCAATTGCTGTCAAAGGTTGTAGCGGTTCTCCTGGGTTGGGACTAAACAAAAAGGTAATTTTATCTGCTCCCGCTGCGGTTGGGGAAGTTGGTACAATCTCGACTTGAAACTTTACCTTTTCCATTGCCAAAGGTTTCAGTTCTCTAAGGAGTTTTGCTTCTAAAGCCGTCGCTGTGGTGCGCCGCAACTGAGTTAACTCCTGACAAGCTTGAGTCAACTTTTCCAAACAAAGATTTTCTTGTTGTTCTAAACTTTCAATAGATTGTTCGCTATCATCCAGCTCGGCTAACTCTCCCTGAATGCGCTGGTAGTGGGCAAGAGCATCTGCAACTGTTGGACCATACTTGCGACAAATTTGCTTTAATTCCTGAATACGCTCTTCTACTTCCTCTAAGCGTTGGGGATCTGCTTCCAAACCTTCTCCATAGGCATTTATCTGGCGTGCGACTTCTGCCAAAGTTGCTTGAGCATCTCTCACCATATCCAACAGCGGTTGCAGTTGGGTATCGTATTCTACCATGTCACTGAATGTTTCCTCAGTGTCTCCCAGTAAGTCTGCTGCTGCTGGACTTTCGCCATCATTTTGGTACAAAGCCTGATAAACTTTGTAACTCATCTGTTGCAGTTCGACGACATGATTGAGGCGTTCCCGTTCTTGCAAAAGCTTTTCCAATTCATCGGGTTCGCTGAGGTTTGCTGTTTTGAGTTCCTGCACTTGATATGTCAGTAAGTCAAGTTGTTGCAGGCGATCGCGTTCTGATATCCGGCGTTTTTCTAATGCTGTACGCGCTTGTTGATAAGCACCAAAAACAGAGCTGACAACTTGACGCTGCTGCATCTGGGACTCGCCACCATAAATATCTAACCAGTCGCGCACTTGATTCGACTGTCCCACTTGTACAGTTTGCCCTTGGGCGGTGATTTCCACCAGGCGTTCCCTCAGCCCTGACATGAGTTGTCGATTCACTAACACTCCATTCACCCGCGATCGAGAGCGAATATTACTTGAGGTTGCTGCGATTTCTCGGCTGATGATCACACTATCTTCTATTAAATCTATTTCCTGTTCGCTCAACCAAGCCGTTAATCCTGAGTTAGAAGTGAAAGTGGCTTCTACCATCGCCCGACTTGTACCAGTGCGAATCACTCGACTGGAGACTTTACCACCCAATACAGCATCAATCGCATCTAAGATAATTGACTTTCCCGCGCCGGTTTCCCCTGTTAATACATTAAGCCCAGCGCCAAATTCCAATTCTAGATGGTCAATAAGAGCAAAGTTTTCTATTTGCAACACAGACAACATTCAGCCAAATTCTCCGTGAGGGCAGACGCCGGATTCTTTTCATTTGTGGGACACTAGGAATGAACTTTAAGCAATTAGCAATACCTAATACCATTGGACGAGTAAGACTTCTTGAGTGTACCAAATTTAGTTTAGTTCGGCTTTGATATATATGGTGCTGAGGATAGAGTTTCTTGATTAGGGAATAGGTTATCAAAGGAGTCAGAATGCAGAACGCACTAACTCATCAGAATTACTCCACCCCCAGGGGGATTAAGTTTCACTCAAGAAAAATTTTGAGTTTTGGTTTTGCCCATAAAGACCTAGGTATCAAACTCATAACTCATCTCAATCTTCAAAGTGAACTCACTCGTTCAGTTGTGAGTTATTCTTTATGAATTTCTACCATATTCTCTATCCCCTATCTCAATACCCTATCCCTACAAGGATTTACACGTATGCATCATAAATTGTTACAATACTTTACATATAAATCCGATGCGGTGGTAGAGCTACATGAATGCTAAGACAGTTCCCCCTACTTCCCAATTAATGAAGGAAGACAGCCGCATAAGTGGCGGTTCCAATTTACGTCAACTATCCGTTGAGGACAGTCACGCGAAGGATTTTCGTCGAGACGAACTGTCCAATAGTGAACTGGTGCTTGAAAATAGTGCTATCAAAGTTGTCAGCTTACCAACTTCAGAGGAAACCCAGACTCGCAAGGTGCTAGTAACTACAAATACTGGTGAAACAATACATTACAATCCCCAGGAGATTTCGGCGCATTACAAAAAAAGACCCCTACAGGTTTTCGGACGTATTGTTACAGTTTTAACATCAACGTTGACCTTTGCTTTCGGGTTGTGGTGGGATAGCGAGCGGGGAGTCGTCGTCAAAAATGACCGACGGCGAGCAGTTAAGCTGCGAGAACTGCTGACAAGCCTGGGACCTGCTTACATCAAAATTGGACAAGCTTTGTCCACCCGACCGGATCTCGTTCCTCCTGTGTATCTGGAGGAACTGACTCAACTGCAAGACAAATTACCACCTTTTCCCAACGAAATTGCTTATCGGTTTATTGAAGAAGAATTGGGTGCTTCTCCAGAGGAGGTTTATCTTGAACTGTCTCGGGAACCAATTGCTGCAGCTTCGTTGGGTCAAGTTTATAAAGGTAAGCTGAAAACTGGTGAAGAAGTCGCTGTGAAAGTCCAACGTCCGGACTTAAGAGAACGCATCGCCATTGATTTATATATCCTGCGGCGACTGGCTAAATTGGCGCAGAGAAATATCAAACGGGTGCGGAGTGACCTTGTCGGTATCCTGGATGAATTAGGCGATCGCATCTTTGAAGAGATGGACTATATTCATGAGGGAGAAAACGCTGAGCGATTTTTCCAGCTTTATGGTCACATGAAAGACGTTTATGTACCGAAAATATACTGGGAATACACCAATCGTCGCGTTTTGACGATGGAGTGGATTAATGGTGTTAAATTAACTCAGACAGAAGAACTTCGCGCTCTCGGTATAAATGCTCGTTATTTAATTGAAGTAGGTGTACAGTGTTCGCTGCGCCAGTTGCTGGAACATGGATTTTTCCACGCTGATCCTCACCCAGGCAATTTGTTAGCTACAGTTGATGGTCAATTGGCTTATCTCGACTTTGGGATGATGAGCGAGATTAAGCCACAGCAGCGCTATGGTTTGCTGGAGGCGATCGTTCACTTGGTGAACCGCGACTTTGAAGGTTTAGGTCGTGATTACGTCAAGCTGGAATTTTTGACACCAGACACCGACTTGACACCGATCATTCCAGCGTTTGCTAGAGTGTTTGGTAACGCCTTGGGAGCCAGCGTTGCCGAGTTGAACATCAAAAGTATTACAGATGATCTATCGGCGTTGATGTATGAGTATCCTTTCCGCGTTCCAGCTTACTACGCCTTAATTATCCGTTCCCTGGTGACATTGGAAGGCATCGCCATTAATATTGACCCCAACTTCAAAGTCCTGAGCGAAGCTTATCCCTACGTTGCCAAACGTTTGTTAACTGATCCAGCGCCGGAATTAAGAGCATCGTTGCGGGATTTGCTGTTTAAAGAAGGTACATTCCGCTGGAACCGTTTAGAAAACTTGTTACGCAATGCTCGTAATAGTCAAGACTATGACTTTGACTTGGTACTCAATCAGGGGATAGACTTTCTGTCTTCCGAACGCGGTGCTTTCATTCGTGACAAACTCGTGGATGAAGTTGTCAAAGGAGTCGATGCTTTAGGTAGAAATGTTTTGCATAACTTTACATACCTACTGCGGGAAAGAGTTGGGATAACAACAGTCAATGAAACTCCTGCTGCTTCCATCGAACAACAACAAACCTTGGATCACATCAAACGGATTTTGAATATTCTTCAAGAAACCCGTGGTTTTGACCCGGCGCGACTTGCACCTCAAGTTGCTCAGTTGTTGTTCAATCCTGGGGTACAGCGTTTAGGTCAACAAGTCGCCAACCAGTTAGCGCAGAAAGCTGTAGCCAGGTTTATTCGGCAACTGTTGGCATCAGAACAAGTGTATAGCGCTGAAGATACCACTTTAGAGCAGCCTGCAAGGTTAGCTTTGCCTGCTGCAAGAGTGTAGCCCTTGAAACTTGATTTTTTGTACAATACCCTCGCCTTCTTTAAGACATCTAAATTAATTCCCCCTTACCAAGGGGGAATTGAAGGGATGTAAAAAAACGTCTTTATTCTTCTGGATAATTTCGTTTATTAACTAATTTATTAACACAAGAGGGATACCTGCCCTCAAACTCCTGGCTCAAAGCCGATTGCCCTACCATTCTCTGGCATCTTGTGATCAGGCTTTATCTTAGAGGAGTGACATTTAACTCCTTACGCCAGTCTGCTAGCGGCTTAGACCAAGCCTCTTCCCACTTCTGTGCCAGAAAGGGTTTTGCCTGATACCCCAAATCGTAGCCCTGCTGAAGGACACGTACAAGCGGGTTTAAATCGCTGTTCATCTTGATCATACTCAGGGTTATTGCGGCAATCAACATTACTGCAAGCGGAGAGCGATTTTGCGCGAGCTGAAATGCTTGCAGCCCAATTTCCCCAATAGAATCGGTGCCAAATCCTGTAACGGTATGCCAAATATCATGGGTTTGTCGCATACGCAAAGCTAAATAGCTCGCGTCATCTTGAAGCTCAACTTTGCGATAAAACTCTGGATCAAGGTTGGCTGCTCGCATATGAGAGGCATAGGCAAAGCCTAACGAATCTTCAGGCAGCTTGAGTAACGCTTCTAGATTGGGAGTCGGTGCAATATATTGTTCTTGAAAAAGTTGAGCGATTTCAGGATGGGACTTGAGATAGGTAATCGCACCAGCAGAAACTTCATGGTTGGCTAACGCAGCAGCAATATCAAAAACTGCCTCGATATCTGTTCCGTCATCGATAAAGGCAACGAAACCTTGCAAACCTTGCAGAAGTTCTGGAGTAACCGATACCTTTTGAAAATTAGAGATTTTCGTCACGGTTCCCATCCCCTAGCAATTGATTGCTACCAGTGTAGCGTAGCCAGTGAGCAAAGCTTACTGCCCCTACTCTATAATGAATGCTACCTAATCTCGCCAAATCTATCCTCCAAAAATAAGTAACCCAAACCGAAAATGAGGATTAGTATAAGGAATGTAACTTCCTCACAATAAGCACGAGTTACTCATGAACTTTTTGACTTATGTCATGCACTTAGTTGGTTCTGGTGCTATGGCTTATTTTTCTGCTCTGCAAATCCGTGACCTCAAAACCCGCCCCAACGTCCTTGCAGGGTTCCAGTTGGCAGAGTCTGGCTCAGTTCCATTTCTCACAAAATTGAGCGATCGCGCTGCAGCAGAAGGCGACACATGGCTAGCAGAAAAACTGGCAAAACACGCATCAGATGAAACCAAGCATGGTCAAATTTTTGCTCATGCCTTAAAACAACTTAATAAAAGTGTTATAGATTTTAAAAGTTTGCCTAAGAATCCGGAGGAAAACAAACCTCAAGAACGCCGCAGCCCCTTCTTTGCTGCATTCTTTGAAGGGTACTCTCAAGAACAGCTCAAACCTGAGAATATTGATTGGGATGTATTTATGGCTAGCACCTACATCCTAGAGTTGGATGCTAGCAAAGACTTTGCCCGCATGGCAAACGTGTTACCTGAAGATGACGCCATTGCTCGTAACCTAAAACTAGGGATGTTGAGCATTGCCCAGGATGAGACTGGTCATGCTGCCTATCTTTATGAAGCCATGACACGGCGGATGTCTGCAATTCAAGTGCAGAAACTCGTGGATGAGTGGCGCACTCGCAAGACCAACGCCTTGTTAGCATTTGCAGGTAATATGTTGCAACGCAATGATAACAGACCTTCCTTGGTGCAAGATGGTGCGCCATCAGAAAGTGAGTCTGAGTTAGTGGTTGCGTAATGACCCTCGCTCTCGTCCCTCAGCGTAGGCAGGGCTGCGCCTCTACTATGCGACCTCGCTTACTACAGCCCACCATAAATAAGGTAGGGAATTCGCTGCTTGGATGAACTTTGTCCAGAGCCATCAAATTTTGATTTCTGACCCCTTTTTACGGTGTGTACTTAGCAGGCGCGGGCACGCTACGTGTGCCTCCTGGGTCGGAGCTTACGCTAATGCGCAGCTCCGACCCAGGAGGCACAAAATTCACGCGTTCAAAAAGAAGAAGGATACAAGCCCCAAGATCCCGCTATGGGGTCTTTAATTTTGATAGGACTTACGCATTGACAGGAAATGGACTATGTGCATTGCCTTAAAGGGAAGTGAAGCGGGATGAATTAGCATAGGTCAAAGCCTCATGCTGGGGAGCCTACTCCCAGTATACTTTGCCTAAAAGAAGACATTCTCGGCAAAGTTAAGCATCTAAAAATCCTTGAGTGAAACACTTGTCTAGTTATGTTTGAATGTCTAGATTGCAATAGGTGACAGCTTCCCTAGCATTACGCCAAGATACAAGCGAGAACTAACTAACTTAACACCAATCTCATTCTTTAGTTAGAGGTTAGGTTTAGTTGAAAGCTTTAAGGTTCAGGTATTGATTTGTAGTAGTTAATTTTTTTAGTAGTCTAGAAGGCTGATACGAAGGGTAAATCTTTTTAAGAGACTTCTACATGCCTCTCGCTAATAAGCTTTTATCCTACACTGTTCTCCGCTCCTGCTATTAGGGTTTGGACAAATTTGTTTGTCCAAACTGCGATAAACAAAGCACCATACAGCAAGCACGGGAGATAATAGACATGAGCCAACCAATTAAAGTTGAAAAGACGGTAACGATTAACAAACCAGCAGAGGAACTCTACCGCTTTTGGCATAACTTTGGGAACTTGCCGCGCTTCATGAAGCATCTCAAAGACGTAAAAGTACACAATAATAAGCGAACGCACTGGACGACCAGTGGGGTGTTAGGTGTAAGTGTTGAATGGGATGCAGACATCATTGAAGATCGGGAAAACGAATTGATTGCTTGGGCTTCGGTTGAAGGTGCAGATCCTGAAATTGAAGCATTGCTAACTGTTTGATGAACAGATTCAGTCCACTCACAAATGAGGACATTGAGATGGCTCAACCTATCAAAGTCGAAAAAACGGTAACCATTGAAAAATCCGCAGAAGATCTTTACCGCTTCTGGCACAACTTAGAAAACTTACCACGCTTTACCAGGCATCTTAAAAGTGTGAATGTCTATGACGATGGGCGATCGCACTGGGTTACTAGCGCACCGATGGGCAACAGCGTTGAATGGGATGCCAGAATCACTGAAGATCGACCGAATGAAGTGATTGCCTGGACTTCAGTGGAAGGGGCAGACATTGCGAACTCTGGTTCGGTTCACTTTCAACCTGCTCCTGGCGATCGGGGGACTGAGGTAAAAGTCATCACAACCTATGATGCGCCTGCTGGAGTCGTTGGAGATGCGATTGCCAAGCTGTTTGGTGAAAACCCAAAACAGCAAATTGGAGACGATCTTGCCCGCTTCAAAATGCTGATGGAGGCGGGCGAAATTGCAACAAACGAAGGTCAACCTAGAGGTCAAGGATGAATCCATTATGAAAGCAGCTTGTTGGCAAGGTACGCACGATGTGCGGGTGGAAACAGTCCCAGATCCCAAAATCCTCAACCCGCGCGACGCGATCGCGACAGGTGACCTCTACAACCATTTGCGGTTCTGACTTGCACATCTACGATGGCTACATCCCAACGATGCAACCCGGTGACATTATTGGTCACGAATTCATGGGAGAAGTCGTTGAAGTTGGCAGTGAAGTCAAGCGCTTGAAAACTGGCGATCGCACGGTTGTGTCTTCGGCGATCGGCTGTGGTCACTGCTGGTACTGTAAACAGCAGCAGTGGTCCCTGTGTGACAACTCCAATCCAAATGGCTGGATGCAAGAAAAAGTTTATGGCTATGGAACAGGGGCAATCTTCGGCTACTCCCATGCCTTTGGAGGTTATGCGGATTCCTTTGCTGATTACATCCGCGTCCCATTTGCAGATTTCACAGCCATCTCTGTGCCGAAAGACATTCCGGATGAAAAACTGCTGCCTGTTTCTGATGCCTTTCCCACAGGATATATGGGGGCAGATTTGTGCAACATTCAACCGGGTGATGTCGTTGCTGTCTGGGGCTGTGGTCCGGTGGGTCTGATTTACACCTCTACGATGGATTTATTCCGACGATGGAGCAGGGCGACATTCTCGGGCATGAATTTATGGGA
Source organism: Scytonema sp. HK-05 (assembly GCF_963872035.1). Classification (NCBI taxonomy): domain Bacteria; kingdom Bacillati; phylum Cyanobacteriota; class Cyanophyceae; order Nostocales; family Scytonemataceae; genus Scytonema; species Scytonema sp. HK-05. The sequence goes on along the minus strand of NZ_CAWMYC010000026.1, from coordinate 5,158 downwards.
GAAGTCGTTGAAGTCGGTAGTGAAGTTAAGCGAATTAAGGTTGGCGATCGGGTCGTCAATCCATTTCCCATCGCCTGCGGTCAGTGCTTCTTCTGCAAACAATCGCTAACGTCTCTGTGCGACAACACCAATCCCAATGCCTTTATGGCAGAAGCGATTATGGGATATTCACCCTCAGGCATTTTTGGCTACTCCCATATGTTGGGGGGCTATGCGGGCGGTCAAGCTGAATATGCCCGCGTTCCTCATGCTGATGTCGGTCTATGCAAGATTCCCAACGGGTTAACAGACGAACAGGTGCTGTTCCTTTCGGATATCTTTCCCACTGGATATATGGCAGCGGAGAACTGCAATATTCAACCGGGTCACATTGTTGCTATCTGGGGTTGTGGACCAGTTGCTCAATTTGCGATTCGCAGCGCTTTTTTGTTGGGCGCAGAACGGGTAATTGCGATCGATCGTGTGCCTGAACGGCTCCAAATGGCAAAAGACGGTGGGGCAGAAGTCCTCAATTTTGAACAGGTTGATGTTGGGGAAGCTCTCAAAGAAATGACGGGAGGTCGTGGTCCTGATGCCGTGATGGATGCCGTGGGGATGGAATCGCATGGGATGGGACTGGAGGGACTATACGACAAAGCCAAACAAGCGGTGCGCTTAGAAACCGATCGCCCGCACGCGCTCAGACAGGCGATCGTGGCATGCCGCAAAGGTGGCACCGTATCCATTCCCGGTGTATTTGGTGGATTTGCCGACAAGATTCCAATGGGGGCTTTTATGAACAAAGCCTTGACCATGAAAACGGGACAGACTCACGTTCACAGGTATTTTACCCCGCTACTGGAGCACATTCAGAAGGGCGATATCGATCCTTCGTTTGTGATTACCCACAGATTACCGCTAGAGCAAGCCCCGCATGGTTACGAGATTTTTAAGCACAAAAAGGATCACTGCATCAAGGTCGTACTCAAGCCAGGACAGAGTGCCTAAAATCCCAGTGAAGCAACCTTAGAATTGCTGATGATTCAGCCAGTCCAGCATCATTGGTAGTTCAATCGCTCCTATCTGAGCAGGTTGGAGGATTGCTGGACTGCCTACCAGAAAGCGATCGCGCAGATACGTATAGCCATGCGAGCAATGGTGCATAGATCACCAGCACAGCGATGAAAACGATGATGGTTTGCCAGAAGCGTGGCTCATCCTGGGCTGAGAGGGCTGAAATTGAAACAGCAAGCTCACACAATCTAGCTGGCGGCAAGGGAGAAGCAAGCCAGGGTAAACCAGCGTGGAGCAGACGGAATCGAGATTCAAACAGCCGACGTTTAGAGGAGACATAGAAAAATGGTTAGTCAGTTGCAGAAGTTACCCACCGATGACTCGTTAGGCACACTGGAGACAGTTGCTCACTTTGACGGCGCAATGCTAACCGGTGTGACAGTGTCACATCAGGGGCGCATCTTCGTCAATTTTCCGAAGTGGGGTGATGAGGTCGCATTCACAGTGGCGGAAATCCGGGAAGGTCGTCCTGTGGCTTACCCTGACGAGGCAATCAATCGTACAGACCCAAATGACCTCGCTGGCACGCTGGTGTCTGTGCAAAGTGTGGTTGTCGATCCGGTTGATCGCCTATGGATTCTCGACACGGGCAGTCCGATGTTCCAGCCAACGCAGTATGGTGGACCGAAGCTCGTCTGTGTGGATTTGACGAGCGATCGCGTTATCAAAACAATCCTCTTTCCCCAAGATGTCGCCCTGCCTACCACTTACCTGAACGATGTCCGCTTCGACCTGCGGCGCGGTACCGAAGGCATGGCATTCATTACGGATTCGTCTGACCAAGGGGCAAACGGAATTATTGTAGTAGATTTGGCATCAGGCCAGAGCTGGCGCAAGCTGCACGATCATCCATCTACAAAGGCTGAGGCGCTATCAAGTTTCCGCCCAATCGTCGAGGGTCGTCCACTGTTGGAACGTCAGCCAGATGGAAAGACCAAGCCTGTCCAAATGGGGTCAGACGGGATTGCAATTAATGCAGACGGGTCACGCCTGTACTACTGCCCGCTTGCTAGCCGACGGCTCTACAGCGTTGCCATTGATGCACTCGTGGAGCGCTCAATTGACGATAGCGCTGTTGCTGCAACCGTAATTGATGAAGGAGACAAGGGCGGTGGTGCAGATGGACTCGAAACAGACGCGGCAGGGTATATTTACTCGACGAACTACGAGCATAATGCGATTCTGCGTCGCCGTTCTGGTGGGGAGTGGGAAACGGTAGTACACGACCCCCGCCTTCTGTGGCCCGATACGATGTCCGTTGCCGCAGATGGATACCTCTACGTCACAGCAAATCAGTTGCATCGTCAGGCGAAATACCAAAAGGGAAAAGACTTGCGCCAAAAGCCGTATACGCTCTTTCGCGTTCGCATCGACGCTCAACCTGTTCTACTGCGGTGAGGCTCGAAAACGCTCGATTGCACAACAAGCACAAGAAGGACAACTGTATCAAAGTTGTGCTCAAGCCAGGTGAGGCTGCCTAAAACCCCACAAGAACACGAAAAAACCAAGTCTAGCCAACACTTTAGGAGGTAGAGATGACAGAAGATCTCACAAATAAGAAAGTTGCCATTCTGGTTACAGATGGCTTTGAGCAAGTTGAAATGGCTCAACCCAAGCAAGCCCTTGAGTCAGCAGGTGCTCAAACCCACATCATTTCACCTAAGAGCGATCGCGTTCAGGGCTGGAACCATTATGACAAAGGGGATTTTTTCCCGGTAGATGTCCCCCTCGATAAAGTAAATCCAGCCGACTATGATGCCCTGCTGCTTCCCGGTGGTGTTGCCAATCCAGATCAACTTCGGACTAAAGCTAAGGCGATCGAGTTTATAAAGTCCTTCTTCGATACTGACAAGCCGGTAGCGGTGATCTGCCACGGACCTTGGACTCTGATCGAGGCAGATGTGGTGCGCGGACGGCGGCTCACCTCGTGGCCGTCGCTCAAGACCGATCTCCAGAACGCAGGTGCCCAGTGGGTAGATCAGGAAGTTGTAGTTGATAGCAACCTCGTGTCGAGCCGCAAGCCAGACGACATCCCAGCCTTCAACCGGGAAATGATCGAGCTGTTCAGCCATGCAGGGCAGGTACGGCAGATAGTGTGAGGACTCGGAGCGTTAATCAGGAGGACAAGTATGGAACAGCATCGATTTGGTTCCACGCAGCGCGAGGTGGCAGCGATCGGTCAAGGAACCTGGTACATCGACAACGGTGACCGCGTCTCTGCGATCGCCGCTTTGCGGCAAGGACTCGATCTCGGCATGACCCATATCGACACGGCGGAGATGTACGGCAGCGCCGAGGAGGTGGTCGCCGAGGCTCTAGCTGGACGACGCGATCAGGTTTTCCTAGTTTCCAAGGTTCTTCCTGGAAATGCTTCTCGGAGAGGGACGATCGTAGCCTGCGAGAAATCGCTCGCTCGACTTCATACCGATCGGCTGGACTCTTATCTGTTGCACTGGCGCGGTCAACACCCACTGGAGGAGACGATCGCTGCCTTCGAGCAGCTTCAGCACGAGGGGAAGATTCTCTGCTGGGGCGTGAGCAACTTCGATGTGCCTGACCTTGAAGCAGTCCAGAAGATCGCTGGCGAGGGTTCTCTCGTCTGCAATCAAGTCCTTTACCATTTGAGAGAGAGAGCGATCGAACACGCTGTGATCCCCTGGTGTGAGAAGCATGGGGTCGCCGTAGTCGCATACAGCCCGTTCGGTCATGGGGATTTTCCCAGCTCGCGCACAACCGCAGGTCGCGTACTACAGGAAATCGCCGCCGCCCATAACGCCACCCCTCGCCAAGTCGCGCTCCGATTTCTGGTGCGGCATTCCTCGCTCTTCGCAATTCCCAAAGCATCCAACCCCGAACACGCCGCTGAAAACGCGGGAGCCGGGGAACTCAATCTGACCCAAACCGAACTCGATCGAATCGACGCAGCCTTCCCGACCGGATCTCGTCCCCGCGTGCTTCCCATGCTGTAAGCCTGATTGGCTCGCCTGCAGGCTGCCTGCCCATGAATTGAAGGCACCGCGCTGATGGAGAAGACTTCCGAGCTTTTTGCCTAGCCGCCCACCATTGAGGAGGTTGACATCGTTAGCTAGTCAAGCTTCCTTGATGGGGGAAAGTAGCGAAGCTGTCACCAGCCGCCACGCAATGGCTGAAACCGTTTCTCCAACAACTTCAGAGAATTTTTTTAGGACTTATGGATTGACAATGAGTGCAAGCTATGAATTCATTCTGGAACACCTTAAACAACAGGTGGGCTTGAATGCACATAGTTCATTTCCTGTCAGTGCGTAAGTCCTATTTGAATTTATAGCGGCTGCCATTTTGGTTAGGACAAAGACCGCTACGGATAGCTGTAACCAACCAGCCGCTCTGTTAAATTTGCCAATGTCCTAAGTTGTCTGACCACGGCTATATAAATTTGAATTAGGGATTTCTAAGAAATAAATTATCCATCTTGTGGGCGAGCCAGCGCTGCGGGAGGGAAACCCTCCGCAGGCGACTGGCGTTGGGCGTCCCCGCCCGCCCAGTTTATAGGACGGGCAAGATGCCCCGAAGTTCTGAGTCTCCTCCGGAGACGCTACGCGAACGGAGGAAACCTCCGCTCAGACTTCTCTCCATCCCACAAGAAAAAGTTGGATATTTTTTTATTTGGAAGTCCCTTAAGCGAAGGGGTGAGTAATTCCTCTCCTAATGAAACCCTTAGCACAGATGACTTCTTAGGAGAAGGATAGAGTTGCAATTTTTGCATTACTTCAATGCAAATTCAGGAAACGCGTACATTAAGAAACTTGTACATTAAGAACTTTCACCATTAAATTTTGAAACCTGATTTGAAGGGTAAAGTGAAGTGAGGTGATTCCTCGTTCTCATTCCCTCAAAACTTTTCATAGAAGCAAATTTGCCCTTGTCATGTTTCTGATACCAAAAATTGACTCAAAGGTAGATAGGGGGAAGGGTTTTAGGCAAGCGCGTATACTTTTTCCATTTCGGTACACAAACCCCGGCATCCACTAAATTTCTTTTGCTTGCAAGTCATTATGTTCTCAAGAGACTGTCAGGGTTCTCTCGTTAAGTAGCGACCCCATGCCTAAAAGGCAGGGGCTTGTTA
>NZ_CAWMYC010000025.1:0-19334 GCF_963872035.1 Scytonema sp. HK-05 | reverse complement strand
TTTAATATATCCACCCACTCCTGGATTGTCAACTCCTTTTTCAAAAAATTTCCAAAAAAAGTTGAAAGATTCCTCAAAGCCCTACGTTGTATAGACTTTAGGGTATAGTAATTCTGAAAATCGTGAAGGAAGCGATAAAGTTGTGAGCAATTTTGGTGTTTTGCCGCCAAGGCTTGTCATAGATCCACTGTTGCGTAATTGGTTGTTGGAGGATATTGGTCGGGGCGATCGCACAACAGGTGCCCTAATAAGTCAAGAAGTAGGACAAGCGAAGTGGCTAGCGAAAGCGCCTGGGGTCATAGCCGGTTTACCAGTCGCGGCAAGGGTATTTCAGCTTTTGAATGAAAAAGTCAGCTTTGTGGCTGTTGTGGGTGAGGGGAGTTCTTGCCAGTCGGGAGAAGTGGTAGCTGAAATGGATGGTCCATTGGATGCACTACTAACGGGAGAAAGGGTTGCTCTTAATATAGTTATGCGCCTAAGTGGCATCGCCACGCTAACTAAGAAATATATAGAGCAAATTGCTGAGTTACCCACAAAATTAGTGGATACGCGCAAAACCACACCAGGGCTGAGACTATTGGAAAAGTACGCAACTACCGTGGGAGGAGCGGTAAATCACCGAATGGGGCTGGATGATGCAGTCATGATTAAAGACAATCACATTGCTGCGGCTGGGGGAATTGGCAAAGCAATTTCCCGCATTCGCCAATATATTCCTTATCCCTTAACGATTGAAGTAGAAACGGAAAGTTTAGACCAGGTGAAAGAAGCTTTGCAGCATAACGCTGACATTATTATGTTGGACAATATGCCTCTCGCCATGATGCATGAGGCGGTGCAGATGATTCGCCAGCATGGTAGCCGCGTTAAAATCGAAGCTTCTGGCAACATTACTTTAGAAACAATCCGTGCTGTAGCCGAGACGGGTGTAGACTATATTTCCAGTAGTGCGCCGATTACTCAATCCTCTTGGTTGGATTTAAGTATGAAGCTCAGTGGGTAGGAGAAACTCAGGTTGTTAAGCAAACATCTCTTTATTATTGGCGTTTTTGCTGTTATCTTTGACTCTGCACAGAGAGTGTTGCTTTGCCATAGGACTGACATCGATTTGTGGAACTTACCCAGTGGAGCAATGGAAGAAGGCGAAACTCCATGGGTGGCTGTCGCTAGAGAAGTTGAGGAAGAAGTTGGTCTTGTGGTAGAAGTCGAGCAGTTACTAGGTGTATACTCGCGACCAGATCAGAATGAAGTGGCGTTTGGGTTCGTCTGTCGTGTTGTGGGAGGAAGTTTAAGGTGTAGTGATGAAGCTGATGATGTTGAGTACTTTGAACTTGACCAAATTCCAAGCAACACCAACCATGAGCAAGTAGAAGCTTTGCAGGATGCTGCACAAGAAAAGTTCCAAACTACTTTAAGATTGCAAGCAGGACTTTCTCCACGAGAAGTATACTTTGGCAAGTTATGTTAGGTTCCACAAATCCATAACAGTCTTATTGGATTTATGAAAATTATCAACCGCCAAGACGCCAAGGACGCCAAGAAAACACACAAGAGAGAATTTCACAACTGATTTAGGATTGCTATATAAGGATAAACTAACAAAAACTGTACCGTTTTGAGATATTTATAATTTAGATAAAAACTTATGCAAGCTACACAAGAACAACTAAGAGTTAAATTGCAGGAAGCTTTGGGGGCGGCTTTTGGCGCAGACTATGCTGGAGTAGACCCAATTTTGGTTTCTGCTAGCAATCCTAAATTTGGTGATTATCAAGCAAATGTTGCTTTACCTTTAGCAAAACAGTTAGGACAGCAACCAAGGGCGATCGCACAACAAATCGTTGATAAAGTTGATGTATCGGAAATTTGCAAAACCCCAGAAGTTGCTGGTCCTGGTTTTATCAATCTGAAGCTGAAAACAGAATACCTGGAAGCACAACTCAAGGCAATCCAAACAGATCCAAGATTAGGAATAGCACCAACCAAAAATCCCAAGCGGGTGATTGTAGATTACCCCAGCCCCAATATTGCTAAAGAAATGCACGTAGGGCATTTGCGTCCAGCAGTGATTGGAGATTGCCTTTCCCGAATTGTAGAATTTGTTGGTCATGAAGTTCAACGGATTAGCCATGTAGGAGACTGGGGAACGCCGTTTGGAATGCTCATTGCATATCTAGAAGAAGCATACCCAGAAGCTTTGACCACCAATGAGACTTTAAATTTAGGTGACTTGTCTTCGTTTTACCGTCAGGCAAAAAAACGGTTTGATGCAGATAAGCAATTTCAGGAAGCAGCTCGTCTAGCTGTGGTAAAACTACAAGCAGGGGATGAAAAAACACTGCTGGCATGGAAGATAGTTTGTCAACTTTCCAGTAGAGCATATCAAGTTATTTACGATTTGCTGGGGATTGCTCCTTTTATTGAACGGGGTGAGTCATTTTATAATGCTTTGCTGCCTGAAGTCGTAGAAGAATTGGATAAACTAGGTCTGTTAGTAGAGAGCCAAGGCGCAAAGTGCGTCTTCCTTGAGGGATTTACTAACAGAGAAGGTGAACCGTTACCCCTAATTGTTAAAAAGTCAGATGGAGGTTATAACTACGCCGCTACAGATTTAGCAGCAATCCGCTACCGAGTGCAAGTAGATAAGGTGCAACGGGTGATTTACCCAGTTGGTGCAGAACAGAAAAATCACTTTACCCAAATTTTTCAGGTAGGAAGAAAGGCTGGTTGGATTACGGACGATGTAGAATTTGTTCACGCTCCCTTTGGTTTGGTGCTGAGTGAAGATGGTCAAAAGCTGAAAACTCGTTCTGGGGAAGCTGTGCTGTTGCGGGAATTGTTGAATGGTGCGATCGCCCATGCTCGTGCAGACATAGAAAACAGAATAAAAGAAGAAGAGCGCGAAGAAACGCAAGAGTTCATCAGCAATGTTGCCCAGATCATTGGCATCAGTGCGGTTAAATACGCTGATTTAAGCCAAAACCGCACCAGCGACTACATCTTTAGCTACGAAAAGATGCTAGCACTCAAAGGCAACACTGCCCCTTATATGCTCTATGCTTATGTTAGAACTCAAGGCATTAGTCGTGAAGGTAACATTGACTATAAAAAGCTGGGAGCAAATGCCGAAATTATCCTGCGGGAAGAAACAGAATTAACTCTGGCAAAGCACTTGTTACAACTGGATGAAGTTATTAGTGAAGTTGAAAAAGATTTGCTGCCTAATCGCTTGTGCGAGTATTTGTATCAGCTGAGCGATAAATTTAACAAGTTCTACGAAAATTGCCCTGTTCTTAAAGCTGAGGAACCTGTGCGAACATCGCGACTGGTGCTATGTGATTTAACAGCTAGAACTCTGAAGCTGGGACTCTCGTTGCTGGGAATTGAGGTTCTAGAGAGAATGTAGCAAGCAATATCTTTCTTCGTGTCCTTTGCGCCTTCATAGTTTGAAATTATGAAGGTGCGTAGACGCAAAGTACGAACTTATTGGGAGGCGATCGCAAATAGTACTAAGGCTGAAACTAAGATGGCGTAAACTTTTCAAAAAGTGCTTTCTCCCCAAAAATTGATGATAAAACTATGATTATGCTGCTAGTTTTGATCTAGTTTGAACGTTCGTTATAGATGGGTTGTGACTAACTGGTTTGTACAGTACTCCCACCAATGAATAGTCTTTTTCAATCTGCTCTACTAAAGCAAACAATCTTTTACGCAGAATTTCTAATTCAGATTCACTCAACTTGGTAAGAGTGCTGAAAGCAGGAATACGCTCAACAACAATTACAAATAATTTTTTTAGTTCCTCGATTGCTGTTTTGATTCGAGTAATTGACCTAGTATAGTTAAGTCCTTGACAATCGTCAGTAGCATATTCACGAACATACTCTGGAAATGAGTCAAAACGATTAAATTCTAAATCCTTCAGAATATTATCGTTCAAATTTTCGCAGGCATAATACTCTGCTTCACCAAAAAGATTTAGGTTTAGTGACTGAAGGTCTTCGAGTTTTTGCTCTACTGTATACCTTAGCCGAGCATACAAGTTGAATGTAGAAAAAATAGAACTTTTTATGTTCTGAGGAACTTGTTCGTCTAAAAGCAGGCATTTTGATATGAGTACCATTTGGTTAGCCATGATGTTCCTCTGTGTAGGTTAACTGATTCCACACGAAATTTGTTGTTTTCTCATCCCTCTGTGGATAGATTTAGCATATCACTCTTTAGTTAGAAAAATTGAGGTACAATCACAATTTCTTAAGAAATTGTGATTAAGTTTGGGAAAATAAAAATAACGCGCTGGTTTTTGACAAATTTGTAGATTTTAGGGGTTGGGGCAAATCTAGAAAAATCTGGGCAACCGTATGAGAAAACGTACCATTTAGTGTCCACTATGAGTGCAATTTCGGCGCTTTATTGCAAATATATACCAAAAAACCGACTGCCCAAAGCGCCGAAATTACGACGGTTGACCAGATTTTTACAGGTTTAATGAAGGGGCAATCAAAATTTCTCGTTTTGCTGGTTCACTACTGAGAGTGACATAAGGAATAGTTTCTTCTATCTGCTGGTGTAGTTCTGTTAGGCGTTCCAATTGACGGTTCGTCTTGGGAAGTTGCAACCGAGTGCGGGCAAAAACATAACCAAACTCTGCCAAAACTTCATCTGTGTCGTTGGGTAACTCAAAGTAGGAACGAAATGAGTAATTTGTATTCTCCTGTAGAATCTTCGGCTTTGACATAGCGTGTTACCTACTACATTCCTCTAATCCACTGTTATCCATAGCAATATCTTGCTCTTTGCCCCTACGATATTCATAATTCCTGCATTTATCCTCTGCAGGTTTAATGTTCGACTCATGGAAAAAGTGATGACATTATCCAACTACATTAATGGTCAGTGGTGTACATCTAGCGCTACAGAATACTTGGATGTTATCAACCCAGCGACAACAGAGGTACTGGCTAAAGTACCACTATCGCCAGCTTCTGAGGTAAACCAAGCTGCCCAAGCAGCAGCAGACGCTTTCGTGAGTTGGCGACGCACTCCACCCACGGAACGAGTGCAGTATTTATTTAAACTTAAAAATCTGTTAGAAGAGAATTTAGAGGATTTGGCTCGCACGATTACGCTGGAATGTGGGAAGACTTTGGCAGAGTCCACAGGTGAGATGCGGCGCGCTATTGAAAATGTGGAAGTTGCCTGTGGTATTCCTATGATGATGCAGGGAACTATCCTGGAAGACGTTGCTAAGGGCATTGATGAAATGATGATTCGGCAACCTTTGGGAGTTGCTGCGGCGATCGCCCCGTTTAATTTTCCAGGAATGATTCCGTTTTGGTTTATGCCTTATGCCCTTGCTTGTGGCAACACATACATTGTCAAACCCTCGGAAAAAGTACCGCTGACAATGCAAAAAGTCTTCCAGTTGTTAGAAAAGACTGGATTGCCCAAAGGTGTGATTAATTTAGTCAATGGTGCCAAAGAAGCTGTAGATGCAATTTTAGATCATCCACAAATTCGAGCGATTAGCTTTGTTGGCTCTACACCAGTGGCTAAATATATATATAGTAGGGCAGCAGCTAATGGCAAACGTGTCCAATGCCAAGGCGGTGCGAAAAATCCGTTGATTGTTTTGCCAGATGCAGATTTTGAGATGACGACACGCATTGCTGCTGATAGTGCTTTCGGTTGTGCGGGACAACGTTGTCTTGCTGCTTCAATAGCTGTGACTGTGGGAGAAGCGCGTCGGACGTTTACAGAAGCTATTGCTGAGACTGCCAAAAAGCGCGTTGTCGGTAATGGTTTAGACCAAAGTGTAGAAATGGGACCAGTTATTACAACCGAGAGTAAGACACGAATTGAGGATTTAATTCAAAAAGGGGCAGATGAAGGGGCGACGGTGTTGGTAGATGGGCGAAATCCTAATATATCTGGTTATGAAAAGGGTCATTTTATCCGTCCCACGATTTTGCAAAATGTTGATCCTGCTGGTGAAATCGCCAGTACAGAAATTTTTGGTCCAGTGCTGAGTTTGATACATTTAGATACTATTGACCAGGCGATCGCCTTAGTCAACAGCTGTCAATACGGCAACATGGCTTGTTTGTTCACCAACAGTGGCGCTGCTGCACGTAAGTTCCGCTACGAAGCTGAGGCTGGTAATATTGGCATCAATATCGGTGTTGCTGCACCAATGGCGTTTTTCCCTTTTAGCGGCTGGAAAGAAAGCTTTTTTGGAGACTTGCACGGTCAAAGCAATCACGCGGTAGAGTTTTTTACCCAAACTAAAGTCGTAGTAGAACGCTGGCCGAAGGATTGGTCACGTCAATTTTAAATCTTAGATTTGAATCTTACACCAGTAAGCGGAACCGTCCCGCTTTCTGTCAATAAACCCTCTCTCAAATAATTCTCGTCGCAACATTGCGGGATCACCAAAAGTGTGGTGTTGATTTAGTAGTGCATTCACCTGTTTTTCTGTGTAAATGACATCAACCTCAAAATTTGACGCTAAATACTCCAACACCAACTTTTGGAACTTTCCCTTGTTCCGTTTGGAGGGCCATTCTTTCACACGTCCTTGTTCATCCAGATAGCTTTTGAGTTCGTCTAAGTAATTATTCATACTTGGCTTTAGTGCTGTGCAAACTAAGGCTATAAACAAACATTAAGACAAATCACCACTTCACATGAGTTTTTCGGAAAACCGACTCAATCGAATGCTTAAAGGGGGCACTTAAGCCAGGATAATTTCGTCACTATCAGTCATACTGAACAAACCTCGGTTAACAGCAGTCAACATATGACGGGCAAACTGCTGCAAATACTTCTTGGAAATTCAGCAGCAGTAAATTCTGTTGCTATCTATCTACGTAGTCTGTTTTTTCCCGTGGTCGTTCAGGTAAAAAAATTACAATGTTGCAGGTAGTGAAGGAGTAGAACGTGAAAAATGCCTTTATTGCGAAAACACTGTTCGCATCACTAAGTTTGTTATCTTTACTTACCCCACAAAGTGCTCATGCTCAGATAGTACCGCAACCTTGGGTGTCAGTTGGTAGTCAAGAAGGTGATATTACTTATTCTGTGGGTGCAAGAGCCTTAAATTTGGGGGCGGAGTTAGGATTTGGTCCTGACGGCTCGACAGGTGTAGATGTACTAAAATTTATTAGTTTACCCGTAATTTCACCATATGTGGGACTGGGATACTATTCAGCAGATAAAGGTGTTGCTTTTTCAGGCGGGGTTCAAGTGGGCGCTAGCGATAACGTTTTCGTTGGTGTTGGTTATAATTCTGTTCGAGGAGTCAACGGACAACTGGGTGTAAGGTTCTAATTTTTCTCTGTATGGCAATCCTATGTGATTTGTGAAAAAGGTTTTGATTGAATTAACCACTTGAGATACAGAGAGCACAGAGTAGGAGAAAAGAGAGTTAAGCGCAAGCGCAGGCACTTTCACACGAGAAATTTAGCTGTTATGAGGCAATACCGTTCAGATAAGATGGTTTGTCACGTATAACCTATGTAGAGACGTACCATGTTACGTCTCTACACCCATGAAATGATCACAAATAGCCCATAACTGAACCGTATTGTGTTATAAGGGTGTCTGGAACTTAGCGTTCCAGACACCTGAGACGATGTTTTAAAAGTCGAAGGTAGTAAAAATTAAGCCGTCGTCTGACCATTAATGAGGTAGATGTTTCCGTATTTGATGAAGTGGCTCAGGATACCGGATGTTTACACGTTGAGGGTAAATTTGTAATTTTACTTAAAAAATATTGCTTTATAAAGTAAATAACTGTAGTGTTGAAATTGACTTTTAAAATGTTAATAAAACGGCGGTTTCCCACAATCGTTATGCAACTCGCGTATTTGTTGTGTTCGTTACTGGAAATAGCAAATAATGGCTGAAATGGGGAAATTTGGTCAACAAGAAACGCAACTGTTACTCAATCCATTAACTTCTTATCTCTCTCCCAAATTAGAAGTAAAGACTCACCCTAGTAGAGGATGAGGATGGGGAGAATGATTTAACTTACGATACGAAAATTGAGCGTTTCAGAGGGAATGTAAAAGTTACTTCTTCAAGGAGGGAGCATGGCACGGGTGATGATAGTTGGAGCTGGTGGGGTAGGGAACGTCGTAGTACACAAATGCGCTGCACAAGAAGAGTTTTCAGAAATTCTTCTGGCGAGTCGGACAATCGAGAAATGCGATCGCATTGCTAAAAGTGTTGGCTCACCAAAAGTGAAGACAGCTGCGCTTGATGCAGATGATGTGAATAATACAGTCAAACTTCTCAAAGAGTTTCGCCCTGATATTCTCATCAATGTGGCACTTCCGTATCAAGATTTAGTGCTGATGGATGCGTGTCTTGAGGTAGGAGTGGACTATCTCGACACCGCAAACTACGAGCCTCCTAACGAGGCAAAATTTGAATATAGTTGGCAGTGGAAATATCACGATCGCTACAAAAACGCTGGAATTACCGCTATTCTGGGATGTGGTTTTGACCCTGGAGTGACGGGAGTCTTCACTGCCTATGCGCTCAAGCACTATTTTGATGAGATTCACTACCTTGACATTGTTGATTGCAACGCCGGAAACCATAATATGGCATTTGCCACGAATTTTAACCCTGAAATCAACATCCGCGAAATTACGCAAAAGGGTCGATATTATGAGAATGGCGTGTGGGTAGAGGTGCCTCCTCTTTCGATTCATCGTCCAGTCCCTTACCCGGAAATAGGTGACAAAGAGTCCTATCTTCTCTATCATGAAGAGCTTGAATCCCTTGTAAAACATATTCCAACGCTTAAGAGAGCGCGTTTTTGGATGACGTTTTCACAGAACTATATCACCCATCTTCAAGTACTTGAGAATGTTGGGATGACGCGCATTGATCCGGTTGATTATGAGGGAACGAAGGTAGTGCCGTTAAAGTTCCTCAAAGCTCTGCTTCCAGATCCCTCATCTCTTGCGGAGGATTATACAGGACAGACATCGATTGGCTGTCATATTCGTGGAGTGAAGGACGGAAAAGAGCGCAGGTACTACGTGTACAATAACTGTGACCATGCCGAAGCATATCGAGAAGTTGGATCGCAAGCGATTTCTTACACGACAGGTGTTCCTGCGGTAGTCGGTGCGCTGATGGTAATTAATGGAATGTGGAAAAAGCCGGGAGTGTTTAATGTTGAGCAATGCGATCCCGACCCGTTTATGAAGGTGCTTGGGACTCTTGGTCTTCCATGGCATGAGGTGATCGATCAGCCATCACCGTTTGAGGAGAACTAAAGATGAGGCAGATTCGCGACGTAGTTTTAGAGACCATTCCATCACCTTGTTTCGTGTTGGAAGAAGCGCGTCTTGAGCAAAACCTTGCGGTTTTTGAACGAGTGCAGCGAGAAGCGCCTGTACGAGTACTCCTCGCTTTCAAGGCATTCTCCCTCTTTCATACCTTTCCATTGATACGAAAGACACTTCATGGTGCTTCCGCAAGCTCGGTTTGGGAAGCGCAACTCGCTGCGGAGGAATTTGGAGGGGAGCTTCATGTGTATTCTCCTGCCTACCGTGAGCAGGATATGCCTTCGATTCTCGGCTATGCTTCCCATGTAACATTTAACTCCATAAGTCAGTGGGAACGATTTAGACCACTGATTGAACGATCGCCTTCTCCACCATCAGTAGGACTTCGGATTAACCCGCAGTATTCACCGGTTGAGACCGCGCTATATAATCCTTGTCAACCATCTACGCGTCTTGGTCTTTCTCCAGAGCATCTTGGTAATTTATTGCCCCAGGGAGTAGACGGTTTCTTGTCTCACAACTTATGCGAGAGCGATTCCTATGCGTTGGAAAAAACCCTCTTACATATAGAACGCTTTTTCGGGCATTTTCTGCCGGAGCTAAAGTGGCTTAATCTTGGCGGTGGTCACTTGATGACTGATAAAGGGTATGATATATCACACGCGATTGATGTCCTCAGGGCGTTTCATAATCGTTACCCTCACATTGAACTCATCCTTGAACCGGGTTCTGCAATCGTTTGGGAAACAGGATTTTTGCTCTCGTCTGTTCAAGATATACTTCCCACCTCTGATCTGACGAATGTCATTTTGGATGTATCGTTTACTGCTCATATGCCTGATTGTCTAGAAATGCCCTACAAGCCTGTTATTAGGGGAGCACATGAACCACAGAAGGGAGAGAAAGTGTATCGCATGGGTGGCTCAAGTTGTTTAGCAGGGGATTTTCTCGGTGATTATGCCTTCTCTTACGACTTGTCGGTCGGCGATCGCATTATTTTTGAAGATATGATGCACTACACGATGGTGAAAACGACTATGTTTAACGGAGTGGTGCATCCATCAATCGGCGTGCTTAGGAAAGATGACACATTCGAGCTTTGGCGGCAGTTTTCCTATGAAGACTATCGAGCAAGACTTGGTTAAGCAAACGAAGGCGTGATATCATGTCCGCTTAATTACTTCTAATTTCTGCTTTACCTCACCCCAACCCTCTCCTTCCTGGCGGAGAGGGTGCCGTAGGCGGGTGAGGTTGTTCGTTTTTTATAAGTGTTTATTTTTATTGTTTAGGTTATTGCAACTGAAAATTTTTTTGCAACAGAAGCAGTGCGATCGCCTGATACCAATTTGAAAAAAGAATGCAACACATGGATAAAACCCCTCCCTAACCCTCCCACCTCCCTTTCATCCCACGCCACTTCTCAAGGGCGGGGGGAACCCCCGCACTCTTTGTGGCTCCCCAAGGCATCGGGGGGACAGAGGGGGGTGCGCTCTCTTCGCGGGTGGGGTATCTGTCGCAAACATTTTTTGAATCGCTATGACTTTTCACAGGATGTGGAAACGAAAGAGTGGTTGGCGCATTATAAACGCGAACCAAACTAGGAGAAAAGGGTTAGATAATTTTTTAGAAAGCTAATTGAGGTGTTTTCTTCTCTTTTTACCTTATTTATAGAAAAATGATTCAGTGATGAGATAAATTCTTGATTAGCTTGTTCTGTCAATTTTTGTATTTTTTTAACTTGTTTTAACTATTATTTTTCCTGAGAATATATTAATAAGTTGTTTTTTTATCATTTCTTGCATATTCTTTGTTTGTTTATAAAGAGAGATGCCAGCAAGTAGTAGGATAGCTGATATCTGCACTTCCTGGATTGATAGCAGGCTTTTACAAAAAATAAAGCTATCATCGAAATAAATATTAAACACAGTTAATTGTATTGGCTTGGCAGGCGTCTTTTTATGGAACAAGGAGTAAAATTACTTATTCAACTGGTATTAGAGTTGGCACCGATCATTGCAACTCTCGTAGAAAAGAGAAATGAAGAACGTCCAGCTATAGAAAAATACCAACCACCGGAACATATTCAAGAATTTATCCAATCTGTTAACGGTTCAACTCAGACCATAACTTATGCAGGAGGATTTGATAAAGAAAAAATTCAGCAACAGGAATCAGCTTTTTACTATCATAAAACACAATTACAAATAGCAACGCATCAGCGAGAAACAGCACTCAAAGTACCAGAAGTTCATAAAATTTTTGAAAGCTGGCCTTTACGATTATCGCCTTCACAAATTTTAGAGTCTCACATTAGTCATCAACGCACTCCGCTAAAAATTTTTCTGGCTCCTCCGAAAGTAAAGTTTGATAAATTTGATAGTACAGGAGAAGAAATTTCAGACCTCGAGTTTATGTTAGCTGAAGGTTTACGGGAGTTTCTCAACAAGCATTACTCTCTACACAATCCCGTAAGACCGACAGAGTTTTTAGCAGGAGCTTGGGATAGTAAGCGTTTTCATAGTGAATCAAGTATCAAGGCTCTGTTTGGAATGTTGAAAACAGAGCCCGTTTTAATTCTGGAGACAGAAGCTGATGGAGATTATCTAAATTTCCGTATTGGTTATTGGGGAATAGGACAAGATAATTATTACTATAAAACAATTTATAAATTACCCTACAAGGAAATTGTTTATGAATCAGCAAAAAGTCGTGCTTTAGAATGGAAAGCAATTAGAGACGAACTTATCACGCTAGGAGAAAATTTAGAGGAAATTAATAACATTGGTAGAGAAAATGTTTTCAACTTGGCAATTCTAGAAAAGTCGGAGAAATGGAAAGAAAAGGGAATTGACATCAGTAAGCTATCCTTAGAATACCAAATCAATCGTCAGGATGTTGAACAACTTTGCCAAATTTTGATTACATATCATAGTCTCGCTGCGGGTTGGGTAGCGGATGCATATCACTTGGTTCATCATGATGTGCCACCTCTGTTACCTGAGTTGCTGCCGAACTTGCTCACAAATGCTCTTGACTTCAAATCACTGCAAGCAATTGCCGCAGGATATAAACAACTCTACCAAGCTCTAGAAATGGAGCGCCGTTACTGGATTCCTGAGTTGGCGTTGGAATTAGCTCAAAGTTTCTCACATTTACCTAATGAGACGTGGGCAAAGGAACAGGTAGATTACTCAATTAACACATGGTTGCAACTACGTCAAGTTACTCAGCAGCAAGGAAGCCATCCATTAAGGGCGATGCAATCAGCTTTGAGAATAGAAGATGAGGAATATGTCGAAAAGTTAAGAGAATATTTTGCAGCAGCCGGCGATAGTCACAGTATGAGTTATGTTGAAAAACTTTTGCATGCGATCGCCAACCTGAAACACAAACGCCAAGACGAATACGCTTATCTGTACCACACTCTCACTGGGCACGCTGATAAAGTGACATCTGTAGCTATTAGCCCAGATGGGGAAACTTTGGTGAGTGGGTGTGCAGATAAAACGATTAAGCTTTGGAATCTCAGCACAGGCAAAGTTATCCGCACTTTAACTGAAAATATAGGAGAAGTTTCATCCGTGGCTATTAGCGCTGATGGAAATTTGCTCGCTGTTGGAAGCTGCGATACCCCTAGAAGCAACGTCAAAGTATGGCGTCTAGGTACTGGTAAACTACTGCATACTCTTTTAGGGCATCAAAAACCTGTTAACTTTGTAGTTATCAGCCCAGATGGACAAATTGTCGCTAGCGGTAGTAACAAAATCAAGATTTGGAATTTGCACAAAGGCGATCGCATTTGCACCCTTTGGCATTCATCCGCAGTTTATGCCGCCGCTATCAGCCCAGATGGTACAATCCTCGCCAGTGGTAGCAGTGATCATAAGATTAGGTTATGGGACCCACGTACAGGCGAACCATTACGCACCTTAAGTGGACATTTAGGGGAGGTGAAAGCAATAGCCATTTCTCCTGATGGACAAATCCTGATAAGTGGTAGTGCAGACAAAACCATCAAAATTTGGCATTTGGACACGGGAGACGTATTCTACACGCTCACGGGACATTTAGATGAAGTAAAATCTGTCGTTGTCAGCCCTGTTCGCGTATTTCCAAAGACGGTAGGCGATCGCTACAAAAGCAATGCTTACGGCGAAGCTGAGTTTGGACAAATTCTTGTGAGCGCTAGTGCTGATAAAACGATTAAAATATGGCGTTTAGACACTGGAGAATTGCTGCAAACCCTGAACGGACATTCAGCAGCAGTCAATTCTGTTGCAATTAGCCCAGATGGTGAGTTTATTGTGAGTGGTAGTTCTGACAAAACAATCAAAATTTGGCAGATATTCAAAGGCAAAGTTTGACCATCTCTGGTATCTTTGGAATCGTAACGCTTTAGGTTTTCTTATCGTGTAGCCACTGCCCACGAACGACTAGGCGATCGCCCATAACTTCAACGTCTTTTACATCCACGGGTAGATTCTTCAATTCCTTGGAAACTTGTTGCTTTACGCTTTCTTCGGAAATGCCAAAACGCTGGTACATATCCGAGAGAGGAAAGCTAAGATTTCCAAGCTTAACGCGTGTTTTGTCATCCAAGGTGACTTGTTTGTTGTGGATCGAAGGTTTTCCTTCAACCTCTATATATATGGGGCGGTATTTTAAAAGTGGTACAGTCGATACCAGTTGAGAAATTGCCGCTTGTTCTTGTGCTGGCAACTCTTTTACAGAGATTGTTCTTAAATCAATCACTGCACCTGTGGAGATTTTACCATCTTGAATTTGAGTATTTGTACTGACTACTGCTTGAGCAAGTGGACTTTTATCAGTCGTTTTAGCAATTCCTGAAACAATGAGCGTATTAACTTCATTAGCATCTAATTGGACTTCACCTTTAGCATTTGAGTCTTTAAGATGCTCGAAAATTTTACTCAATACTTGCTGTTGTGATTGTTGAATTTGGGTTTGGGTTTGCTCAGTAATGGCAGGTGGACTTGCTATTATTGATGGATTTATGTGTTCAGCAGGTAGCTGAATTGCTTGTTGCCAAAAGAAGAATAAAACAGCACCAGTACCGCCGATAGCACAACACAACAGTAATAAAAGTCGCTTGAACATAACCAAATTTCCATTTGGGGTTTTAGGCTTCATAGTGTTTTATATACATTTTCCAGGACTTTGCATCCGGGTTCAAAGAATGTGTCTCACTCACCGTAAGAAGTACCTAATGGAAGATTTCAATAGCTCTTGTTTCATTCATTTAGGATAGGTTTTTTGTTTGGCGATTAGTTCAGAATAAAGAGCAGAACATTGCTTTGAGATTTTGACTCATGCTGCATCGTTTAACAAAACAGGGACTTATTTGCATCACTCAACCAAATCACGCTTGGCTTTCAGGTCAATTAGCACAGGCTTGGGGAAATGAACATTTTGGTCAGTTTGCTCCAAAAAAAGAAGTTTGTTTCGGTGCGGAACAACATGATATTGGTTGGCTTTTTTGGGAACAAGCCCCCACGCTGAACCCGCAAACTGGCTATCCCTATAAATTCACGGAACTTTCAACACAGGAGCATATAAACATTTGGTCTGGCGCTAAACATCTTGCACTTCCTCTGGGTAGATACGTAGCACTACTGGTCTCACTTCATGGAACAGGATTATATGAAAGATTTACAACCTGGCAGAACTCACAAACTTCTTCTCAAATTGTGCAGGACTTCCTCAAGCGTGAGTATGCTTTCCAAGAACAGCTTATTGGTTTTCTGAAAAATGACCCATACTATACAGCTTACACAACATCAGAAGTCATCGAACATAATAAAAAGCTAGTAGCTACATGCGATGCACTATCAATAATTTTATGTCAAGGATTTACTTCTGAAGCACAGGTTTCTCAGGTACCCACAATCAACGGTGAAATTACACTCAAACTCACATTGCAAGAAGTTAAAGATAACTATCATCAAGTAGCAGTATCTCCTTGGCCTTTTCAACAAAGTGAAGTCGATCTGGTTTATGAGGGACGGCTTTTACAGCAGACTTTTAGCGATGAAAAAGCGATGCGAGAGGCTTTGATGGCTGATTGCGCGGTGACTCTAAGGACTACCTTGAAACCAGAATAAAAAGTTTTTTATACAGGATTTGCTTCCTTGGCTATATTCTCACGATTATGCGGTTCTTTTAGGAACATCGGATCAGGACCAGATGGAATAATACCGCCAGGATTAAGCGGGAACAAATTTCCGTAGTAGTCCTGTTTTACACTCTCCAAGTCGCACGTGTCAGCAACACCTTTAAGTTGATACAAATCACGCAGGTAAGGTCCCAGGTTCTGATAGTCCTGAATTCTTCTGCGGTTGCACTTAAAAAGCCCGTAGTACACAGCATCAAAGCGGAATAACGTTGTAAACAAACGCACATCAGCCAGTGTCACACTGTTTCCACATAAGAATCGATTGGTATGAAGCGCCCTATCAATTTCATCTAACGTGGTGAACAGTTCATCACAAACTTGATCATATGCTTCCTGTGTCTGGGCAAAGCCGCAACGATACACGCCGTTATTCACGCTTGTGTAAATCTTCTCATTCCATGAGTCAATCTTTTCTTTAAGTTCCTGTGGGTAGAGGTCTAGTGTAGGGTTTTTAGCAAACTCGTTCAACTCGGAGTTTAGCATCACTATAATCTCCGCACTCTCGTTGTTGACAATACTCTTTGTCTGGTTGTCCCATAACACCGGAACTGTAAAGCGTCCACCGTAGCCAGGTTCTGCTTGCCCATACAATTCAGCAAGCGTAGCGCAACCCTCATATTCCTGGTTAAACACCCAACCTCCTTCAATTGGAGAAGGTGACACAATTGTTACCGATATTGCTTCTTCAAGCCCTTTGAGCGCCCGAACAACAAGAGTACGATGTGCCCAAGGACAACCCAGCCCAACGATGAGATTGTAGCGCCCCATTGCTGGTTGGTATAGATTGCCGGACTGAGTCCCAATAAAGTTTCGGAATTGGCTATTTGGTCGAATGTACTCTCCCGACTTATTGCTGGGAGCTAGTTTCGACATCATTATCTGCCACATGGTTGTCCAGACAAACTTTCCCAACCTAATTATCAGCTTTGGAGGAAGTGACTTGCCCTTCTTGTTTCTGGGTTTTTTGTCTGCTGGTGGTGAAAAGGTATGTTGTGACATATTTTATTTCATTTCAATCCCTGATAGGGATTCATACAGTTTACTTTCCACCACTTTTATATAAAATACCACATACAGCGCCCCGATATGTATTCGACAGCCAGCCGCGTAAGCGATCGCACCATACATGGTAGAAGGATGTACTGCCTTCATATTTAATATTTATTGTCAACAGTCTTTAGCTATTCCACAACGTTCCTATTGATAATTTTTATAAATCAGTGCTGTTTAACTCTAGGGTTTGAACCGATGAACCTAATAATAAGTTATTCTTGGCTACTCCTCCACCAGCAGTGTAGGTAGAGAGTGTTCTTGATGTTGTAAGGTCAGCAAATCATCCTCAGTTAACTTTGGATGCTTTGCAGCAAGCAACTTACCTCGAACCACGTCTCCCACTGTTATAGGCTGATTAGCATGGCACCAGTAAACTTCAGGTTCGCTTTTTTGTGTCGCGTTGTACTCCAAAATCAGGTAGCTTTGATCTTTATCATCCCTTCCTAAAACGATAAAGTGTGATATCTGCTGTATATTATCCTGTTTCACTGGTTTTTATAGGTAAATCTCGAATTTATAAGTTAATACTTACGCTCACGTGCATATCCGGTAACTATTTACAAACTTCATGTAGTAACCATAGTGCCAGAACGTAATTTTTATTATCTGTTTGCTGCACTTGCCACGACTGAGTACATGCAGCGCAACAACACGAAATTACCCTAATGACAACTCAATTAAGAAAAAAAAGAGTGGGAGCAAGCATACCAAACGCTATCACGCTCCCACTTGCATTTACCGCTGAAGAGACAGGAATATGTACGGACGCTGCCATGATTTAGGGGGCTAATGTGCAGGTCAAGGACAACGCCCGTACGGGCTGAACATTCCTAGTGCGGCAAATGTAAACCTGATTATTAATATTTCCTTGTTATTACAACTAGTCAGTACACCATTGAAAGATATACTTTCTATTTGTATCCTTGGTTTTTTGGTAAAAAGTGTATCACATTTAATTTGGTATGTGATACACCCCGATAACAACACCCTTGAAGTCGTTTACCTTCTTTAATTTAACCAGATTACTCATAGCTTAGTTGCCATTTTGGCAAGTTTTTTATTTATCTTTTAAACTGCATCCAACAGCACAAATAAGTGATTTATAAAAATAGTTTCTCTTTTATTTACCTCCCATTATCTTCTATCTGGATTACCTGAAATTATAGTATACATTGCCTTGGAAGTAGCCGAAGGCTTGGTTTTGTTACTCTTTTGAGCACAGATTAAGCTTCCAGAAATTTCATTTGTATACTGTCAGCAGAGAAAATGCTTTCCTACTCTGAATTGTTTCGTTTTGAATTGCTGAATGTGGGGTAACACCCCTCTATAAGTGATTTTTCTAATATTAAAAAATTGATGAAATATACAAAAAAAAAGAGTGGGAGCTAGCATACCAAACGCTATCACGCTCCCACTTCGCATTTACCGCTGAAGAGACAGGAATATGTACAGACGCTGCCATGATTTAGGGGGCTAATGTGCAGGTCAAGGACAACGCCCGTACGGGCTGAACATTCCTGGTGCGGCAAATGTAAACCTGATTATTGATATTTCTTTGTTATCACAACTAGTCAGTACACCATTGAAAGATATACTTTCTATTTGTATCCTTGGTTTTTTGGTAGAAAGTGTATCACATTTAATTTGGTATGTGATACACCCCGATAACAACACCCTTGAAGTCGTTTACCTTCTTTAATTTAATCAGATTACTCATAGATGAGTTGCCATTTTGGCAAGTTTTTTATTTGTTTGAAAAAATGTCAAGAACATCACAACTTGGTAATTTGTCAAACGTTTTTTTCTTTTGTTTCGCCCAATCCTTTTTTGTAGAGGGTAGCTTTAATTATAGCTGAAATTACCGAAAAAGCTTTTGATAGCTAGGTTTTCTCCTTAATCTTATTGTAAAGTTTGTGGGGTGATACCCCTTAATTGAAGTCAATAAATGATGGGTCACACCCCCTTAATATTATTTGGATTGATGATGGGTCACACCCCCTTAATTTGAGTCAATAAATGATGGGTCGCACCCCTTAATCCGTAGCAATTTTCAATTCAATGTCTTCTGAGTTCTGCCTGCTCTTGTAATTAAAGAGGAGTCTTTCTCACGTTTAGCTTAAAACTTTATTCCAATTCTTTTGCGTACTTCCTGCATTTCCAACGCCCTTTAAGGGTATTGGACTTTGGACAAAAAGAAAATATTAGCTCGCGTGTGGGTTTGTATTGTGCGAGGCAATGTCCCTAGAGATGATACGTGGGACATTGATCGTATAATTTGGGCAACGCTTTATTGGAGCGATCGCCTCTGCCAGATTGATCGCTGCTTAAAGCTTCATCTTCATAGGGCTTGTTGTGATGACCCGTTGATGTTCCTGTCAATAGACTATTGAGAGGTTAAAGCAATGACTCATTTTGGCATTCTCTGTCTAGAGGCTACTGGTCACTTGAACACAATGTTTCCGCTTGGACGCGAACTCCAACGACGCGGACATTGTGTCACCGTCTTTAGCGGTTCAGGCGGACAAACTAAAGCACAAGCAGCAGGTTTCAGCTTCTGCGACATATATTCGGCTGGCGATCGCAAGCGAGGTGGGGAAACCCAAACCCCATCTGCAACAGTAGAGAAACTCAGAGGGTTAGCAAGCATACGGTACACCTTACAAAAATTTGCACAGATAGCTCAAACCAGACTACAACAAGCTCCAGCAATTATAAAAGAACACGGTGTAACAAGCGTTGAAATCTTCTGCGAAGATCTCGCCCAACCGATTAAAGGTAAACAG